>DHDT01000021.1:29908-32257 GCA_002399505.1 Caryophanales bacterium UBA4869
CTCTCTCTGTCATTAGAGGAGAAATAGGAATAGTCTATCAAAACAGCAGCTTGGACAAGTTCCTCACAGTCTACGACAATCTCTGCTTTAAGGCCGCACTCTACGGTTATACGGGAGATAAGTTCAAAAAGCGTCTTTCTGAACTGGAGAAGCAATTGTCCCTCACTTCTATTTTGAAAAGACCGTTAGGCAAATTATCCGGCGGTCAGAAAAGACGAGTTGATATCGCCCGTGCTTTATTCCATGAACCTAAACTTCTGATCTTAGATGAACCGACTACTGGTCTTGATCCTCAGACTAGAAAGACGGTCTGGGAAGTAATCAAAGAAGAACAAAAAAAGAACAATATGACTGTCTTTCTTACTACTCATTATATGGAAGAGGCGGGAGAAGCTCATTATGTTGTCATCATCGACAAAGGAAAAATTGTCGCCAAAGGTACACCGATCGATCTTAAGAACCGGTATAGCCATGACACTCTTTATATTCATCATCCTAAGAAAGAGAGCTTCAAGCTTCTGAATGATAAAGGAATAGCTTATCAGGAAAAGGATGGTTCTCTGCTTGTTCCTATCGAAAGCACCTCTAAAGTCCGTGATTTGATTGTCCGAAAACCTTCAGCCTTTGATGATTTTGAATTGGTCAAAGGAAGAATGGATGACGTATTTTTGAATGTTACCGGCAAAACACTTATTGGAGAGGAGAAAGAAAATGCTTAAAAAGAATCTTATTGATTTTACCTATCTTGTCCGAAGAAACATGAAGATATTTTATCTGGATAAAGTATCATTTCTTTCGAGTCTCATAACTCCTTTTATCTTAGTCTTTCTCTATATAACATTTCTGAAGAACGTCTATGATAAGTCTCTGTTGTCGGTTTTAGCCGAGTTTAATATCCTTTCGATTCCCGACAATCTGAAGAACGGGTTTTCCGCTGGCTGGCTTATTTCAAGTATCATGGCTACAACCTGTGTCACTTTGACTTTCTGCGGTAATACGATTGTTGTCAGCGATAAGCTAAGCGGCGCTAACAAAGACATAGAAGCAGCACCGGTCTTTAGAATGACTATTTATCTTTCTTATTTTGTCGCAAATTTCTTAAGTACTTTCTTTGTTGCTCTTATAGCCTTGGGTTTAGGATTTATCTATATCGGGATAGTTGGGTGGTATCTGTCTTTTATTGATGTTGTCATGCTGACAGTCTCGACTGTTCTTCTGACTCTGTTTGGATCTCTTTTTGCTTCCATCATCATGTCTTTCTTTAAAAGCCAGGGAGCAATAACAGCCAGCTCTATCATCGTCAGTGCCCTATATGGGTTTGTCTGCGGTGCCTATATGCCGATATCTTCCTTCAGTCCGACAGTCAGCAACATCATCTACTGTCTCCCTGGAACCTATGGAACCATGGGATTCAGGCATTTCTTCTGTCATGGTGCTCTTGATGAACTTGAAAAATATATCGTCGGTGTTGCTGACAGTCAGACTGCGTCTTTGGCGGTGTCTTCGATTAAAAAAGGCTTTGACATCGAAATCACGGCTTTCGGAAATACGATTGATATTTCTCAGGCTATCCTGATCTTATCCAGTACTATCATTGTTTTGCTTATTTCTTATTCTCTTATCATCTATTTCAAGAATTTTAAAAAGAAGACTGTTGCTGATAAGCTTAAGCGATAAGACTTTTGACCTAAGATTTAAATATCGATATATTTCTATATTGAGTATATAGAACAGGAATTTTTAATCTTACTTTTTAATATGAAAAGAAACCTTGATTCGGCTTAGCTGTCTGCAATAAAATACATTGTCTATGTTATGATACAGATTACAGATTACAGATCTCCGTTATTGATTAAGGCAATAACTGAAAAATATAATAAAAAAGCATTATAATAGTCAGATAAAGGGAATGAAAATGATCGATAATATTATTCTGATTGCTAAGAGAGACGACAAGGAGAAATCCTTACTGAGGACCTGTTTTTCTTCTGCCTATAAAATAGTGGGTGTCAAAGACGGTGAAAGAGCAATCGAATTAATAAACAAATATGGATCTAAGATCAAACTGGCTATTTTAGAAGATAATCTTCCTCTTTTGAGCGGCTTAGATATTCTCAGTCTAATTACCGAAAATGACAAAGTCAGGATCCCGGTTATCATTGTTTCTTCTTCTGACGATAATCAAGTCGCGGCTTTTAAGAGAGGAGCCTGGGACTTTATCTGCTGCCCTTCTGAAATCGAAGTCGTCAAAGCCAGAATCAATAACATTCTTAACAGAAGCATGGAATTGGCTTTGAATGGAACATCTTTGGCTGTCCGCGAAAAGCAGAATGAAATTGAAGAATTAAG
>DHDT01000021.1:32445-41132 GCA_002399505.1 Caryophanales bacterium UBA4869
AATAACAACGTCTGTGAGATAGCTGAATTGTCACGTGAGGAAATACAGAAGATCAATCCTCTTTTTATTTGTCGAACTATTCCGGAAGATCAGGAAAAAGTCAGCAAATCTCTTGAAAAAGCATATAAGACCGGCAAGAAGATCAGCATTGTCTATCGTACTTTATCAAAATCAGGTGATATCAAATATCTGAGACTCAGTGCCAGAGTCATTATGAAAGATGATGGTGTCAGGCTCACTTATGTCATCTATCTTGATATCAGCAAACAATACAAAAGAGAACTTGCTCTTCAGCAGCTCAATGAAAGAACCCGTCAGATTGTCAATAATGCCCCAGGCGGAGTCTTTAGGTGTCTTCGTGATTCGGATTGGAAGAAGATTGAAGCCAATGACGGCTTCTATCGTCTTATCGGCTATTCAAAGAAAAAATTCCATGAATTGTTCAATGACTGTGTCATCCGTCTTCTCCATCCTGATGATGTGGAAGTGGTTTTGAAGTCTATTGACTCTCAGCTTAAAAAGAGCAATAATGCCCGTCTTCAGAATCGTCTTATGTGTAAAGACACAACTCGCTGGGTCGATGTCAGAGTAGAAAGAACCTATGATGAAAAAGGCGACGAATACCTCGATTGTATTTTTGTCGATGTGTCAAAAGAAGCTGACTTGAGACAACAGCTTCTCTTGTATAGAAGCTCAAGAATCAACGGAGTCTTCAGTGTACAGCTAGACAAGTATTTTACTCTTCTTTATGGAAATGACCGTTTCTATAAGATGCATGAATATACAAAAGAGAGTTTTCAGGAGAAACTGAATAACCAATGTTATAAAGATATCTATCCTGACGATATTGCTCATGTAGAGAAACTTCTTTCCGAAACCCTTGATAAAGGCCGAACCTATCTTGAATGGACGATGAGAATAATCACCGGAAAGAACAACATCCGGCATTTCCTCGTCTGCGGAAATATCCGCAAAGGCAAGGAACGGATCCTCATGGATGGCGTTGTTCTTGATATCACTGAGCAAAAGAAAAATGAAGAAGCTCTGCGTTCCAGCCGTGAGACTCTCCGAATGACTCTTCTCAATTCCGATATCTCATATTGGAATTATGATTTTGCCACTAAGGAAATCATTCAGTCTGATATCACAGCTTTGCATCAGGGACTCACTAATCACGCCAATAATATCCCTGAGTCTCTAGTCGAAAAAGGAATAGTCCGTTCTGATTCTGTCAAACCTCTGCTTGAAATGTATGACAGATTAAAAAAAGGAGCTAAGAAAGCCTCTGGTGATTTTTGGTTCACCAGTAATAACAAAAAAGACTATTGGTGTGAACATATCGATTACACCAACACCTTTGATGAAAAAGGAAAGCCTTTGTTTGCCAAAGGGATCGGAAAAGATGTCACTAAGGAAAAAAGAGCCGAACAGCATTTCAGGGAAGAGCTGGAATATTCGTCAGCTACTCAAAGCGAGAATCTGATCGTCAAGACCAGATGCAACCTGACGAAGAATATCCTTGAGAGCTATTCTGCCAAGGAAGACGCATCTCTTTCAAAAAGCGGCATTCCCTATACTAAAGCGACTGAAAACCTCTTCTCTCGCTGCTATACCAAAGAGGATCGAGAAAAACTCCGAGGCTATCTTGACCGTGAGAGAATCATTGAAGCTTTTCAAAACAGCGAGTCCTCATTCAGCTTTGATTATAGAAGAGTGAAAAACGACGGCAACGTTATCTGGGTCAATACGATTATGAAGATCTATCAAAACCCGGAAACTAAGGACATCATGACTTTCATGTATACCTTTGATATCAATGAGGAAAAACTCAAGGAAGGCATTATCAAGAACGTCACTGCCGTAGACTATGATTATGTCGGATGCATCAATCTTAAAAGAAACACAATCAGACTGTTTATCGGAGATGACAAGAAATCCCATAGTCTTCCTTCTTTTTCAGATGACTATGAAAGAGTTCTCTGTGAAATCAATCGAAAAATCGTAGCCCCTATTGATGCCGAACGTTCTATCAGAGATATGAAGATATCCGGCATCAGGAAACATTTGAAAGACAAACAGGTCTTCTCCGCTGTCTATTCTTTCAACGATGAAAAAGGAGAACCGGTTCAGAAAAGAATCCAGTACAGCTATCTTGACGATTCTCATGAACTTGTTATCTGCACTAGAACTGATGTCACCGACATCTTTGAACAGCAGAGAATACAGCAGGAGAATCTTCAGAATGCTCTTCTATTGGCCGAACAGGCCAATAATGCCAAGAGCGATTTCCTTTCAAGAATGAGTCATGAGATTAGAACACCGATGAACGGCGATCATCGGTATGTGCACCATCGCCTCTCAGGCTAACGGAGATATGAATCAGATAACTGACTGTCTTAGCAAAATCGACCTTTCGTCCCGTTTCCTGCTTTCCCTGATCAACGATATCCTCGATATGAGCAGAATCGAAAGCGGAAGAATGACTCTGAAGAGAGAAAGAATTCCTTTTGAGGAATTCCTCAACGGAATCAATTCCATCTGTTATACCAATGCCAAGAGAAAAAATATCGAATACGTAAACTCTGTCGATTCCAATATCGGAAATTATTATTATGGCGATGTTATGAAACTGCAGCAGATTTTTATCAATCTTCTCTCAAATTCAATGAAGTTCACTCCTCCAAATGGAAAAGTTGTCTTTGATATAAAACAGCTGAAAAGAGATGAATCACACGCTCTCCTTCGCTTTACAGTCAGAGATACCGGATGTGGAATATCAGAAAAATTCCTGCCTTATATCTTCGATCCGTTTTCCCAGGAACATTCCGGGACTACCTCTATGTATGGAGGAACTGGTCTTGGTTTGGCAATCTGCAAAAACCTAGTCAATATGATGAACGGCACCATCGATGTTAAAAGCAAAGTCGGGGTCGGAACTGAGTTTGTCGTCACTTTGAAATTAGGAACACCCCTTCACGAAGAACCTAAAAGGAAAGCTTCTGTCGACTTTACCAAACTCAAAGTTCTGGTTATCGACAGCGATGTAACGACTTGCGAACATATCGCACACATATTTACTGATTTGGGGTCTGAAGCTTCTTCTTTTTCTGATGAAGACGAAGGAATAGAGGCAATTGTCTCTCCTAACTCTTTTGATTTGATCCTGGTTGATTGGAAAGCCGTACCTTTGGATGGTGTGAAAATATCAGGAATAATCAGAAAGAAAGTCAGTCCTGATGTCAAGATTGCCTTGATGACATCCGCTGATTGGATTTCTATTGAATCAGAAGCCAAAATAGCAGGTATTGACTGTATCATCAATAAGCCGATGATCAAATCTTCTCTGGTGGAAGCAGTTGAAGAAATTTACGGCAAAACCAACAGGCATTCTATCTCCTCGATGAAGACCGATTTTGATTTCAGGGGAAAGAGAATATTATTGGCCGAAGACCAGAAACTCAATGTAGAAGTGGCTACCCGTCTGATGGAAAAGAAAAACCTGGTTGTCGAACATGCAGAAAACGGTCTGATGGCTCTTCAGATGTTCAAGGCTACTCCCACTGATTATTATTCCGCTATCCTGATGGATATCAGAATGCCAGTCATGGATGGATTACAGTCCACGATGGAAATCCGCAATCTGAAAAGAAAAGACGCTAAGAAGATACCGATTATCGCCATGACGGCCAATGCCTTTGACGAAGATGTTCACAAGTCTTTGAAAGCCGGCATGAATGCCCATATCGCAAAACCTATAAATCCTAATCTTCTTTTCCAGACTCTTTATGATCTGATAAAAACGAAAAACTAGCTTAAGGTGATTTCCAAAATCATCATTATCGCAAAACCTAACATAAAGGAGACAATGCCGTAATGGGCATTGTTTTCTTTTCTGGCCTCGGGCATGATTTCATCTAAAGTGACATAGATCATGGCGCCGGCTGCGAAAGAAAGAAGCCAGGGAGTCAGTGTCGAAAGTTGAGCTAGGAAAAGTCCGATTATGGCGAAGATGGGTTCGACGATTCCGGAAAGTGAACCATAGAGAAAAGCCCGTCCCTTCTTTTCACCTGCTCCTAACATCGGTATTGAGACAGCAGCACCTTCGGGAACATTCTGAATGGCGATTCCTATCGCCAGTGAAAGAGCGGCGAAAGAAAGAGGCATACTGCTTGAAGTCAGGGCCAGGCCACAGGCAAAGCCGACGGCCAGTCCCTCTGGGATGTTGTGGATGGTGACAGCCATCAGAAACTTGAAATTTTTCGGTAGTCTAGTGGTTTTAGGTCCTTCTTCGGTATCGTTTGATACGTGATAGTGAGGGATGACTTTGTCCATCAGGAAAAGCAGAGCCCCTCCTAAAAGAAAGCCTATTATAGGAGGCAGATAGCTGTAAGAGGGAAAGAGCTCTTTGCTCTGAACGATGGAGGGGTTGATCAAACCGAAAAGAGAAGCGGCTATCATGATTCCTCCGGCAAAGCCGAGAATCATATCGTTGACTTTGGGACCGAAATTCTGTTTGAAGAAAAAAACTAAGGCGGAACCTAAGACTGTTGCGATGAAGATGATACTGATACTGATTATTATCAAACCGTTTACTGTCATTGTTTTGATTTCTTTCTTTCTTTGTAGAAGAGAGTCTTAAGTCTGTCATAGGTGTCATCGCTTAATACGTGCTCTATTCGGCAGGCATCCTTAGAGGCCGTTTCTTTTTCTACGCCGATCATTTTGAGTAATCCGGATATTACCCGATGTTTTTCATAAATCTTTTCGGCTATTATTCTGCCTTCCGGTGTCAGAATGAGATCTTCTCTGTCAGATACTTCAAGAAGGTTGCCGATTCTGAGTTTCTTGAGGGCAATTGAAACACTGGGCTTACTGAATCCCATGGAAAGAGCAATGTCTACGGCATGAACCTTATTGATTCCTTTTGTTTCTTCTAACATGAGAATTCTCTCGAGGTAGTCTTCGCTTGATTCGTTGGTCTCCATATCTTTATCTCCTCAGTTAGTCTAAACTAACTAAAATGATTTGTCTATCTTTTTGCATAACGGACAAAATAATTTCCATCAATGATATAATTTACCCAAGATGAACATAACTACTTATGTAGAAAAAATTGGAAACCTGTCCTTTGAAGAAAAAAGCTTCTGTGACACTGATGCTTTGATTTTTACTGAAATCTCTTATTTGTTTCTTCATATGTTTGTTCCGTCAATTCATGAGGAAAAAGAATCTTTTCTTATTAAAGATATTCCTCTGTCTGCCGTCAAAGGACTGACAGTCAACACTCTTCTTCCTAATAAAAACACCAGATTGATCAAAGCGATGATAAAGTCTAAAAGATATCAGGATGTCGGCTTAGCCGATGAGTGGGAAATCTTTGACAAAGAAAACGACAATCAGTTTTATGCTGTCACTTTCATTCTCCCGGATAAGACTAGGTTTATCGCCTATCGAGGAACAGATATCACACTGACTGGCTGGCAGGAAGATTTTGATATGGCCTATATGGATAAGGTTCCTGCTCAGAAAGAAGCACTGGAATACCTGAAAGAAGAATGTTCTAAGTTTTCTGATCCGTTTTATATAGGCGGCCATTCAAAAGGCGGAAATATGGCAGCTTTTGCTGCCATCTATATGCCCGAATCATTGAATAACAGGCTCATTAAAGCCTATTCTTTTGACGGACCGGGATTTAAAAACAGCGATATCTTCTCTTCTTCAAGGTACCGGACTGTCCAAGACCGTTTCTTCAAAGCCATACCCCACGATGATCTTATCGGTGTTCTCCTTCATAATTCCCCTGATGCCAAAATCATCGATGCTTCTTCTTTTTCGATTCTTCAACATGATCCCTTTGTCTGGAAACTTGATGAAGACGGCAATTTCATCTTCCTTGAGAAAAGAACTGACAGTTCTTTGAAATCCGAAGAGCTTATCACAAGATGGCTGGCTTCCTTAAGCCATGAAGAGACAGTCATCCTGTCTAAATGTCTGATTGAATTGTTAGGTGGCAAGAATGCGACTGTCCATATGATTGAAAAGAAGATTCTTCTTGTTCTTCCTCAGGCCTTAATCGTCTTTTCCAAATATGATAAGAAGACGCAGGATTTTTTAGTCGATGCTTTTAAGAAGCTCCTTGGTTTCTTTAAAGACATAAGCAAAGAAAATAAGAAGAAACGTCTTCCGGTTAAGAAAAAGAAGTTAGAAGCTGTGTCTGACTGAGATAGGAGATCAAAAATGAACGAGTTTGAATTTCGTGAATATCAGGATTCTGATCTTGATTCCTGTGCCAGGGAGATGTGTGATGCCTTTGATTCAGCTCCCTGGAATGAGAAATGGGATTTTGATATAGCCAAAAAGAGAATCGGCATCATCATGTCTTCTAAAGAATCATATGGCTTTGTCGCTTTAGACAAAGGAAGAGTGATTGCCATGATCGCCGGCCGGATTCTTCCTTATCTTGATGAAAATGAATATTGGATAGATGAATGTTCGGTTTTGTCTCTTTATCAGGGAAAGAAAATCGGTTCTTCTTTATTTGCCTATATGAAAGAAAAGCTTTTAGGAAAAGCCACTAAGGTATTTCTTTATACTGGGAGAAATTTCCCCGCTCAGCATTTTTATGAGAAGAACGGATTAAGAGTTCTTGATGGCCTTGTCACCATGCAAGGCGATATCTAGTCTGTGTCTAAGCATATTCGTTGCAATACTCAGTTAAGTTCTTAGAATAGTAGAGAAGGTGGAATATCATATGGAAAAAATAATCGGTAAGACATATGCGGGTGAGAGGTCTTTGTTCAATTCTAAGGACTTGAGTCTGACTGATTGCCGTTTTCACGATGGCGAGTCACCACTTAAGGAAAGTAGTGACATACAACTCGATAACTGTACTTTCCAATGGAAATATCCTCTCTGGTATTGTTCCTTGGTGAAAATGACAGACTCTGTTCTTCTGGATACTGCCCGTTCTGGTATCTGGTATACCAATGATATTTCAATCAAAGACTCAGTCATACATGCTCCTAAGATCTTTAGAAGGTCAAAAAGAATCTCTCTTGACAAGGTAATACTTGATAATGCTTTGGAGACTATGTGGCACTGTCAGGATATCAATCTTAAAGATGTTGATGTCAAAGGTGATTATTTTGGTATGGACAGCGAGAATATCATCGTCGAAAATATGAAACTAAACGGAAACTATGTGTTTGACGGCGGAAAGAACATCGTTGTCCGCAATTCACATCTTTTATCTAAAGATGCCTTTTGGAACTGCGAAAATGTCTTAGTTGAAAATTGCTATGTTTCCGGCGAATATCTCTGCTGGAATACTAAGAACATCACTTTTAAAAACTGCACTATCATCAGCCATCAGGGCATGTGCTATGTCGATGGCCTGACTTTGATTGACTGTCAGGTAATCGATACTGATCTGGCTTTTGAATATTCAAAAGTCGATGTCAGTGTTACCACAGTCATCGACAGCGTCAAGAATCCTTTAGAAGGCAGAATCAAAGCCAAAGGAATCAAAGAACTTATCATCGATGATAATATCAAAGGCAAAAAGAGCGATACAATATATGTGTTAGGAGATTAAAGCCATGATTGATTTTGATAAAAGAACAAATCGCCTGGGAACTGATTCTACTAAATGGAATGTTAAGAAAGACGAACTCCCAATGTGGATTGCCGATATGGATTTCAAGACTTTTCCTAAGGTCACTGAGAACATAATCAAACGTGCCAGAATCGGAACTTACGGATATAGCGACGTCTCAGAAGAATGGAAGAAGAGCGTAGTCTCTTGGTTTAAGAAGCATCACGAAATCACTTTCAGGAAAGATTCCGTCATTTTCTCGACTGGTGTCGTTCCTGCTCTTTCCGCCTGTGTGGAAAGACTATCAAATGTCGGCGATAATGTCCTAGTCATGACTCCAGTCTATAATATTTTCTATAACTGCATTCTCAATCATGGAAGACAGGTAATCCAGTCACCACTCATCTATAAAGACCATATATATAGCATTGATTTCAAAGACTTGGAAAAGAAGATGGCGAGCCCTCTTACTAATCTGATGATACTTTGCAATCCTCATAACCCTATCGGCAAGATATTTACTGAAGAAGAACTTAAAAAGATCGGTGACTTGGCAAGGAAACACAATGTCATAGTTCTTTCAGATGAAATCCACTGCGACTTAACCGATCCTGATAAAGAATATGTGCCTTTTGCCTTAGCTAACAAAGGCGAAAAAGGCTATGTGACTTTAGTATCGGCATCTAAGTGCTTTAATATGGCGGGTCTTCAGGGAGCAGCTGTCATTGTCGAAGGGGAAAGTCTCTTCAATATGGTCAACCGCGCTCTTAACACCTATGAAGTCGCTGAACCAAATTTCTTTGTTCAGGAGGCGATGATCACGGCGTTTGATGAAGGCTATGAGTGGTTAAAGTCCTTGAAGACGTATATTTATAAGAATAAGAAATTGGTTTCCGATTTTATCTGGAAGAAGATTCCTGAACTTTATCTTATTGAATCAGAGGCTACTTATCTGCTTTGGATCGATATCTCAAAGGTCGCAAAAGACGCCGATGATTTTGTTTCTTTCTTAAGGAAAAAGACCGGATTGATTCTATCTTCCGGAACAATATTCGGCGGAAATGGCAAAACTTTCGTCAGAATGAACGTAGCC
>DHDT01000021.1:41236-41986 GCA_002399505.1 Caryophanales bacterium UBA4869
TCAGAATGAACGTAGCCACGCAGAAGAAGAATGTCGAAGACGGCTTAAACAGACTTCTTAAAGGTGTTGAATTATATAAGAAGAGGAAACAATAAGAGTTTATTCTATTGTGATTATTCCTTTTGATTTCAATTATAATCATATCGATGAACTTCTTAGATAACGGATTCAATCTGATCTTGGTCTATATGATAACCGGTATGGCCGGGACTATCTGGGAGACTCTTCTCTATTTAGTCAAGGAACACCGGTTTGTTTTTTCCAATGGCTCCATAGCGACACCGTTTAATTTCGTCTATGGTTTAGGCGGAGCCGTAATCTGTGCCTCCTTATCATCGCTCAGCGAGTATCCGTTTGCTGTCTATCTAGTCGGCTGTCTTTTAGGCGGAGCGACTGAATATTTAGTATCTGTCATAGAAGAAGTAGTCTGTCATACGAGGTCCTGGGATTATACCGGTCGTCTCTTATCGATAAAAGGCAGAACCACTGTTCCGATAATGTTAGGCTGGGGTCTGTTGTGTCTCTTTATTGTCTATGCTCTTTTTATACCTTTTGTCAGAGGAGTTTTGACACCTAACATCTTTGAAGCAGGCGAGCATGTTATCTTTATATATCACACTGTTATGTGGTGCTGTCTGGCCTTTATTGTCTGGGATCTTTTCTGGGTACTGATCACTATGATCAGACATCAGCAGCGGGCCAGAGACAAAAAGCCACTTACCTTCATTGGAAAGATAGTCGACTATCTTT
>DHDT01000021.1:42080-42928 GCA_002399505.1 Caryophanales bacterium UBA4869
TGGAAAGATAGTCGACTATCTTTTCAATGATGCCTATGTCGCTGTTCATTTCCCTAATGCCCAATTTAAAGCTGACTATCTTTCCAAACCGAAAGAAAAAATAAATAATTAGTCTTTAGATTTGATCAAAAGCCTGACTTTTGTTCGTACAGGCGGAAGAAGATAAATCAAAGATGCTATTTCTATCGCGAATAAGATAATACTGATAATAGAAGAAAGATAGTTGGTTTCCATCATCTGATTGACAAAGACGAAAGAGAAGTAGGCAATAAGCATGATAATATCCAAAGCCATCGGGATGGCTTTTTCATATAGTTCGCTTCTGAAATGAGGAAACATCAGGAAGAAACCATATCCTAAGGTGATACCGCCTATTATTACAGCACTGTCAGAAGTGAAATTTATAAACTTAGGAAAAGACTGACTGATAAAGGATATGGTTATTATATAGGAAGAACATACTAAGGCTGTTATCAAATCAAATAATCTTGACCACATTTCATCGGTCTCGTCGTTTCTGTATCGATAGATATAGGCCAGTATTCCAGTTAACAGAAGTGGTATCAGTGGATAAACAGCTCCATAGTAACCATAGGAAATATCTCCAAATTCTTTTTCTTCAATGACCTTGAATATCACCAATAAAGCGATGGCACAGAAAAACAGAACAGAGATAATGATGATATACACCTTTCTTTGAAGGTGCTTAGCGCTAACGTTTTCGTTCATGCTGATATTGTAACAAAATTAACTGAATACCAGGTACTATAAATTATAATTACCTGACGAAAACCAAGGGCTGAAAAAAATATTTTCTATTTTTTAGAGAAAACCTCTCCTCTGGCCTA
>DHDT01000031.1:0-4402 GCA_002399505.1 Caryophanales bacterium UBA4869
CAGTATCCTTGACGGTAGGAACATTATCCATAATGAGCTTCTTGAGGGAGTCATTATCTTCAAAGCCATCAAATTCACCGACATTGATGAAGAATCTCTGAACAGTAGAGTTATCATCAGTGGCAGCAACAGCCTTGGTTTCTTCCTTCTCATCTTCAAGGACCTTGATTAGAGCTAAAGCAACAGTCTCAGCAGTAGCTAAATTCTCGGTCTTGCCATCGTTGATGGCAGCAAGAATAGTATCTAAATCAGCTTTCTTATCTTCCGGCTTGCCCTTGTCGGCAATGCCCTTAACGGCTAAAGTAATTTTGTCTAATTCCATAATTTAATTTTTCTTTCTGAGGTGAAGCCACGTGCTTCATCTTCCTTTATTTAATAGCTTCCCGTACGCTTTTTTAAGAGGACTATCGTTAGTAAGTAAGAACTAAGCTTTTTCTAGTCTTACTAGAGACAATACTTTTAACTAGTGAATAAACCGCATCTCGTCAAACTTTTGGGTCAATCGTCTTTACGTCATGTCCGGGCAGCTATATCAGTTAATCAAGATTCTAAAAACTTTCTGGTCTTTGAACGCTTCATCTTCTTCTCACACTGGTTCTGCCTAAAATCAATGTGATGTAAGTTTCTTTTCTACCTTTGCTTAATAAGGTATGAAGAAGCCTATCTACATCTACTGTCGAGATTTGAATAGGAGCAACTTCCTATTTCAAGTTTCTTCAGCTTTACCTATTTATATAGCTAGTTCCTATAAAGATAAGTTTGAATGTAGTACTGATTGATCATCTCATCTTCTAATATTGATAATAAGGAAGAGAATGAATTCATCTGTTTGTTGCTTTGTGGGTGAGTAAGAAGTTTCTGTTAAGTGAATTTTCTTTGTTAACCCTAACTAGAGCAGGTTAACTAGGACATATAAGGGATAAGTAATAAGTAGGAATAAAGAAGCTAAAAGTCTTTAGGTAACAAGGAATAGACTTAGATATTAGGTTAGGAGTAACGGTAGTCAGTCTATACCTACTATAAAGAGTTCTTTTAGATAAGCCGTATCACTATATCATACTTAACGGAAGATAGCATAACAAATTTTAACTTTTTTGAAAATGTGCCTTATTCACGTGATTTTATGAAGCAAAAATTGATTCAGGATAGTTGACAATAAATGATTTTTTATCTTTGGCTATTAGGAAACCAAAAACATATTTAAAAGGATGACGCTTGGAACTAATCAATTCTCTTTGTTTGAAAGGAAATATTAAAAAACGAAAAGAAAAGGCCTCCCTAAAATTGAAGAAAGCGAATACAATCAGATAGCTTTTAAGAGAGGAACTAATATCACATAGTTATAGTTCTTTAAAAAGAAGACTTTATATCTTATTTTTTAGGAAATTTAAAGAAAACTTCATATTACAAAACCTAAAAATAGTATGTTGAAATCTACTTTCATTTAACTCATTAAAAAAATATATGGTATCGCTTACAACTGACTAAAAAGTTTAAAAAGCTCCGATTCTTAAGGACTTGAAAATTTTAGGGACCAATTATCTATCTTAGAAAAATTAATATAATTCTAAGATAAGTTAATAAAAATATGTACAAATCTAATGCAAGTATTTGCTTATTTTAAACTGCTCTTATAAAATTTGGCTGTAAAAAACATATGCAAGCAATTGATAACGCCAAAAATTATATCGAACTAAATTTGTTGGAATCCGGACGTGAAGTCTGTATTCCTGAGAAGGAAATTGTCTTCTCTCAGAAGACTTATCATCTTTTCCATTATATTGTCTCTGGGAAGGGCGTCTTTGAAATCAACGGAAAACAATATCATCTCCATAAAGGAATGATTTTCTATATTCCTCCTCAAAGTGATGCTAAATATGCTCCAGACAGAGATGATCCTTGGACTTATGAATGGTTAGGCTTTGATGGCTCCACTATCGAGAACTATTTAATTAGAGCTGACATCAGTAAAAACAATCCCATCTTTATTGATAAGGAAGGAACCTTGAGAAAGTACTTCGATGAAATCAACAATGAGCTAAATGATGTCTCCTATCTGAATATCGTCTGCCTGGGTTTAGCTTATGAGCTTTTTGGCCAGATCTTAAAGATGAATGGTGGCATTAATAACGAATTCACTTCTTCTGAATCCTACATTGTTATGGCTAAACAGTTTATTGACAATAACTTTCAGTTTGATGTCAAGGTAGAGGATGCGGCTAACAGCATTGGCATTACTACTAACTATCTTGCCAATATCTTCCAAAAGAGTGTTCATTATTCGCCTAAACAGTATTTGATTAATGTCCGAATGACAAGAGCCAAACTACTCCTTAAAACTGAACTATAAGATTAAGGATGTTGCTAAAAAGGTAGGTTATAAGAATCAGCTTCACTTCTCAAATGAATTCAAGAAATTCTATGGCGTCAGTCCGAAGAACTATGAAAATCAGGAGGAGATAACAAATGAAAAACAAGATCTTAACGTTTAGTTTGATGACAGTCGTTGCTTTCTCTTTATTTAGTTGCAAAAGCAATGCGAGTTCTACTAGCCAAACTACTACTTCAACATCTAATAGTTCCACTCCAGTTTCATTCACTTATAGTGATAAAACCTATGAGAAATCATATGGAACTAATCCTGATAATACTGATGCCCATGATTATTCCAACATTAAGGTAAAGAAAACTGATAAGGACTTAAGAAGCGATTTTGCTATGGGCGTTGATGGCTCTATGATTAACAAGATCGAAGCTTTAGGTGGTCAGTATTACAACCAGGATGGGAAGAATCAGGATGTCTTCTCCGATGAAGACATCAAGATGGTCTTCAATATGGATAAAATTCATCTCTTTGATGAATTGTCTACTGAAAGAATCTTCTAATACAAGTAAATTAAAATGGCTACTTGATTTAATCCAATAGCCATCTTTTTTATTTAAGAAGAACTACTTCATATCATCTAAGTATTTTTGCTCGATACAGGGCTTCTTGCAGCAAGCACAGTTCATCTCACAGGTCTTGGTCTTAAACTTACCGCCTGGAAGAGTGGCTTTAACTAACTCATCATGGTTGCCCTTAGCTAGTTTCTTAACTTTCTTCAAACCAAGCTTTAAGGCTTTGGTGATTCTTGTTCCATAGTCAGGGTCAGCCCAAGAGCAATGGACCGCATGACGGTATTTGATGTTTTCGGAGCAAGGTGCGATATTTCTAGCAGTGTTTCCAATTAAGGCTTCTTTTTCGGTTTCATTCATGATGCGGTATAAGTCGCCTCCTGAATGATAGCAGTCATCGGTAGGATCACTTGCTGGATCATATCTCCACATAGCGTCTTCTATTGGAAGCGGAGGCTCCATAACTTCAGGAGTGGCTGTCCAATAGCCTTCACTATTAGGAGCATAGGCAGGAGCTCTTCCATAGTTGCCATCGGTTCTCATATAGCCATCACGGTGATAGTCTTTGACGACTGCATGCTTAGCTTGGTTGACAGGAATCTGATTATAGTTAACACCTCAACGGTATCTTTGAGCATCGCCATAGACGAATAGTCTTCCTTGGAGGAATTTATCAGGGGAGAAACCAATTCCAGGAACGACATGGGCAGGAGTGAAAGTTGCCTGCTCAACTTCAGCAAAATAGTTATCCGGCCATCTATCAAGGACTAGTTCTCCGACTTCAATCAAAGGATAGTCTTTATGTCTCCAAATCTTAGTTATAACAAAAGGATTCTCATAATGCTTCTTAGCCTGATCTTCAGTCATGACCTGGATATACATCTTCCATTTAGGGAAGTTCTTTTCTTTGATGGCATGGAAAAAATCTCGGCAAAGCTTTCTCAATCGCTGGCACACTGCATAGCGGCTTCTTTATCGGTAAGGTTCTTGATTCCCTGTTCAGTTTTGAAATGGAACTTTACCCAGACGCTTTCATTCTTGGCGTTGTACATACTGTAGGTATGTTCACCGAAGAAGTTCATATGCCTGAAGCCATCAGGTATGTCTCTGTCTGACATAACAATCGTGGTTTGATGGAAACATTCAGCAAGAAGCGCCCAGAAGTCCCAGTTGTTCTCAGCTGATCTCATACCAGTGTAGGGATCACGTTTGACGGCTCTGTTTAAATCAGCAAAATGCCGGACATCTCTAATAAAGAAAGTAGGGGTATTGTTTCCGACTAGGTCCCAGTTGCCTTCTTCGGTATAGAACTTTACGGCTACACCTCTAATATCTCTTTCGGCATCAGCTGCTCCTCTTTCACCGGCAACAGTTGAGAATCTGATAAAGAGGCCGGTTTTCTTTCCGACTTTACTGAATAAAGCCGCTTTCGTGTATTTAGTGATATCTTTTGTGACAGTAAAGTGACCATAAGCTCCCCAGCCTTTAGCATGCATTCTTCTTTCAG
>DHDT01000031.1:4517-6337 GCA_002399505.1 Caryophanales bacterium UBA4869
TCACAATCAAAATGAGCCATTTTTTCTAAAAGCCAGACATCCTGCATCATCAACGGGCCTCTTGGTCCGGCAGTTAAGGAGTGGTCGTTATTTCCAACTGGAGCCCCGCCTTCGTTAGTTAGAATCTTATCTTTTTTCTTTTTGGAACTTGTCATAGTTCCTTCTTTTTTAAAGGAAAAATCGGGACTTATAGATACAAACAATTAATTCCCTTTATGGCAATATTATTAGATAACTAGTTAATTAAGTCCAAAGATATGACTACATTAATTCTTTCTATTGCTTTTTCATAACAGAATCACTTATTTGCTTAGATTTTCTTTTTCTTTGAGGGTTTTATTCCTTCTCTCAAAAGTCACAAAGATCAACCCTACGACCATGATGGATAAAGCTATATAGAAAGTGAAATAAGGTGTCTCTTTAAAGATAATAAAAGATAAGGCGGTTCCTAAAAAGGGAGCCAAAGCATAACAAGAACTGGTTTTACTGGCCCCCAAAGATCTTTGAGCTAAGACATAGAAGAAGACACTTAATCCATAGGAGCCAAATCCTAGGAGCAAAGCATAGAAAGCATAAAGCCAGTTAGAAATTCTTTGACCGATGATTAAAGCAATGATGATATCAATGATTCCTGAAAATAGTCCTTTGATGATGACAATCTGGAAAGGATTCTTGCTTGAAATAGCCTTAGTACAGTTGTTCTCTAATCCATAGCTAAGACTAGCCCCTAATGCTAATAAGGAATAAAGGGAGAAGGAAACTCCTTCTTTGAAATCAAAAGAGAGAAGAATACTTGCTAGGGTGATAAGACCGATTCCTATCCAAAGAGATGGACCAATCTTCTCTTTGAAGAGGAAAAGAGCAACCAAGGAAGTAGCGACTATTTCGAAGTTACTTAATAAGGAGACACTTGAAGGAGAACATTTTTCCACGGCAAAAAGCAACATAACTGAAGCAATTACATCAAGAAGCAGCATCAAAAGCAGGTATTTGATATCAGACTTTTCTAAGCTGGCCTCTTCTTTACCTTCTTTTGTTAATCTACTAAAAGGATAAAGAAGGCTCATTCCACATCCGGCTCCAAGATAAAGAAGCCCTGCTAGCATGGTAGAGGGAAGCTCTATTAACAAGAGCTTTGAGATGGGGATACTGAGGCTATAGAAGATTGCGGCAAGGATAGCAAAGAAAATGGCAGTTTTGTTTTTCATTTTTGGTCTTTTCTTTCAGGTAGCAAACCTTTAAAATATTAATGAACAAAGTGTTCATTAACTCAATTATAAAGAAATCTCTATTTCAAGGAAGAACGCTTAACTGGTATTTGTCAGTTATCAAACAATGAAGGCTTTTGTTGTTCATTAAAGGAGCACTTATGGATCGAAGAGAAATCAAAACTAAGGCAAGCATCTATGCAGCTTTTAATACTCTCTTACTAAAAAAGAGTTTTTCCCAGATTACCATTCAGAACATTATCGATGAAGCCAATATCGGAAGAAGTACTTTCTATTCTCATTTTGAGACAAAGGAAGACTTATTAGATTCCGTCTGTAAGGATTTCTATGAGCATATCATGGAGGAACATAAGGGAAAAGAAAAGACTCATGACTTTTCTCATTCAATCAATGATTTGAAAATTTCCCCCTGCCATATTCTTTATCACATAAGAGATTCCTCTTTCTCAATTGGTGGATTAATCCAAGGAGACACTTCAAATTACTTCTATGATGGCTTGCAGAAAGCCTTTCATTCTTGGTGTTTAACTAATCTCAAGCCCACCAAAAAAATACCAGAGGAATTATCTCTGGCATTTATCTCTGGAAATT
>DHDT01000031.1:6411-6995 GCA_002399505.1 Caryophanales bacterium UBA4869
GCATTTATCTCTGGAAATTTAGTCACAATCTGTAAATGGTGGGTTAAGAACGAATATAGAGAAACTCCAGAAAGAGCTTCTTTATATTATTTAGATTCAATCAAAGATTGTTTATAGATTAAAAGTTGTTTTATCTTTAAAGATTAGTCTTTAAGAAGCTTCTTAATTGTATCTACTTCATCTAGCTTTTCCCATGGTAAATCAATATCTGGTCTACCAAAATGGCCATAGGCGGCTAAGTCACGATATTTAAAAGTTGGATACCTAAGATTGAATTTCTTAATAATGGCTCCCGGCCTGCAGTCAAAGACTTTATTTATGACATCTAAGATTTTCTCATCGCTGTAATTCGAAGTCTTAAAAGTGGATATATTAATAGATAAGGGTTCAGCCTTGCCAATTGCATAGCTTAATTGGATTTCCATCCTCTTTGCTACACCGGCCGCCACTAAATTCTTGGCTATATATCTAGCCATATAGGCTCCACTTCTATCGACTTTAGAAGGATCCTTCCCTGAGAATGATCCGCCGCCATGACGGGCACTTCCGCCATAGGTATCGACAATAATCTTTCTTCCGGTTAA
>DHDT01000031.1:7138-7392 GCA_002399505.1 Caryophanales bacterium UBA4869
CCACCGATAACAAATTTACCGGTAGGATTAATTAAGACTTTGAAGTCAGTATTCATTCCAAAATCTAAAGCGACTTTCTTCATGATCTTCTCATGAATGAAAGACTTGAATTCTTTTTCATCATAGTCAGGATCATGCTGGCAGGACATGAGGATAGTATCAATTCTTATCGGGTTAGAAGAATAGTCGATAGTGACCTGAGATTTCATATCAGGACGGCTATATTTAAAGACACCTTCTTTTCTTAATTTAGT
>DHDT01000031.1:7559-34017 GCA_002399505.1 Caryophanales bacterium UBA4869
TTCATCAGTAGCATAACCAAACATGATTCCTTGATCACCGGCGCCTTCTTCAAGATAATTCTTCTTTTCTACTCCCTGCCTGATATCAGAAGACTGATCCTGAATCATATTAAGGATCTTTAAGGTTTTATAGTTAAAGCCTAATTCATCTTTGTCATAGCCGATGTCTTTAATGACGGCCCTGGCAATGTTTTCATAATCAATAGTGGCGTTAGTATGGACTTCTCCTCCGATTAGAAGGAACTGCTTAGTGACAAAGCATTCTACGGCTACATAGGCTTGATGATCCTTAGCTAGAACAGCATCAAGGATAGCATCTGCCACTTGATCGCAGATCTTGTCTGGATGGCCTTCGCTTACGGACTCGCTTGTAAAAAGAATCTTAGAATCGGACATATCTAATACTTCTCCTTTCATTTCGGGCATTAAAAAAAGCCCTCCACATTTATGGAAGGCTCATTTGGCTTCCAGCTTATCGCTCAAGGCGTGGTACCTTGCTATCAGAGAGCACTTACTCAATAATGAGAGTTGCTACTAGGTTCTTTCACTGACTCTACCTAGTTCTTGATAAGTACGGAGATAGTATAAGACAAAAAACTCAATAATCAAGTTGTATGCTTTAGGGTTTTGGAAGTTGCTAGGGATAGATATTCTTCTAGGTAAAGCTATTATTATATGAATAGTATAAATATTAAGTTTTGTGTTTTTTGCGAAAGAGGAACTACGTTATTAAAAGATGTAAAATAATAAATAGGCGGAGGGCTATTATGTCCGATAATAAAAAAGTACCTGAAAAGAAAAAGAAGAAAAGAACGGTCTTAAAGATTGTTCTTATTGCCTTAGCAGTGATTATTGTTGTTCCCCTATCTTTTGTTGGTATTACAACTATCAAATGTAAAACCTATTCTGATCCAGTCAGTAAAGATAAGACTATTACTAACAATACTGGTCTAGTACAGCAAGAAGGAGCATCTTTATACGATAAGAACGGTAACCGTCTTATTTTAAAAGGTGTTAACTGCGGTGCCTGTTTAGTATCAGAAGGCTGGCTAGTCCCTTATAGTGCTGGAGAAAAGCTAGATGAAGATGGCAATATTGTTTATGATTCTAATAATATCCCTCAGTATCCGGTGTTACCTCAGGAGACTGCCTATAAAGCTTTACAGGATAATCCTAATTTAACTAGTGAGCAAAGAAGTTCTTTAATCGATAACTATCGTGCTAATTGGTTCTCTGACTATGATTTCAAAGTCGTTAAGAATGACTTAGGCTATAACGCTATTAGACTTCCTTTCTATTGGAGAGATATCCTGAACTATGATGAAACAAATAAGACCTTTTCAAGAAAGAGTGAGACGGAAGCCTTCTCTTACTTTGACTGGTTCTTAAATGAATGCAAAACCAATAATCTTTATTTGATTCTTGATCTTCATGGAGTACCAGGAAGCCAAAACGGCTATGAGCATTCCGGCTTGATGCAGAAAGCTGAGTTCTGGTCTAATGAGAGCTACATTAATGCTGCTGTTGATATCTGGGACTATATCTCTTCCTATTACACTAATACTCAGAAAGACTTAGGCAAGTATATAGCCACTTATGATCTACTAAACGAGCCTTGCTCTAACCCCGATGATCAGAATGCCGGAACTACTCAAGCCGCTTATCCTATTATGGATAAGATTTATAAAGCCATTAGAAACAACAACGATAATCATGTCATCACTATCGAAGGAGTTTGGGACTTCTCTAATTTCCCCGATCCGGCTACGTATTCCTGGACCAACATCCAGTATGAAATCCACATGTATAACTGGAACAATCTGCCCACATGGCTGTTCTTGGATTATTACGAAGTGACAAGCGGCGGGAAGTTCTATGATGTTCCTTATTATGTTGGTGAATTCACCTGCTTTGATTATCAGGACAAATGGAATGAGACCATGTCTTATTTTGATAAGAAAGGATATAGTTTCTCCCTTTGGAATTACAAGGCTGTCTCAACCGGTTTCTGGACTACTACCTGGTCTATCTATACCGAGGTAATGAATCTTCAGAATGACAAAGGAACAAAGACCAATCTGAAGACTGCCACTTATGATGAATTGATCGACATGGCTTTGAAGACTAATTCATCTAACTGCACTTTATCGAACACCTATAAATATGTGAGAGAGTATCAGGGATTGAAGTAATCAGAATATCAGGACGACATAATAGAAAAAAGACTAAGCATCTCTAGTCAGGTGCTTAGTCTTTTTGATTTATATCTTCTTCAGCCATTCGCCGATTTCGTCATAGTCATCGATCCAGATTGTAATCAGGTCGAAGGCGAAGAAATAGGTCGTGATGTCTCTGAATACCGATTCCGACATGCCCTGTTCTTTTTTGGCGAAGATGAAGTTGAATTTCAGATAATTGCTCGCCAACTCCAGAAGTCTCTTCATATCCGGGTCAGTGAGAGAGATTCCGATGAAGATACAGCAGTTGAATTTGAAGTCGTGCAGCTGTTTTGAAATCGACCAGCTGTAAGGAGAATTATATAGGTAGTAATAATCAGATTCGTTGAAGATGATGGAATCGGTGAATTTCTTCTGATCGTATTTTCCGTACGGGAGAAGACCGTGGACGTGATAGATCCAGCTTTGAGCGTCTTTGTTGATGAAGGAGTTGTCGTCGTAGACTGTGCAGTATCTGAGTCCTCTCTTCTTGAGCAGGTATTCCAGATTGGTGTCGTAGTTATAGGTGATGACAGAAGTTCCCTTGTGAGTCTGTATATAATCGACGCATTTATAGAGAGTAGAGTCAGGATCGTTGAAGGATTTGGCTTCTTTGAACTCATATAATTCATGGGCGAGAGACTTATAGATGTCGAATCCAGATGTCTTCAAGACCATAGAGGAAGTGAACAGTTCTTTCCCGACATAGCTTCTGATATCTTTCTGAAGCTTGGTGTCACCGCCATAGAAATCAGTATTCAAAGCGACGATCAGCTCATTCCAGTTCTTGGCTCCGTAATCTTCGTTGATACCCGCACCCATGACTAAATCGACATTGAGCCTTGAGGAGAACATCTTCATCAGCCAGAGGATGAAAGAAGGGGCGGTGCTATTATGTCCCTGGCATTTGTTGAGATGATAGAGGAGTTCGTCAGTGACGGCTGACTGACCCGAAAAGGTGGTGTAGTTGACAGCCTGACCCTCGATATATCCGGAAGCCTTGAAATCAACTCCGTCAAAGTAGACGTTAAAGGAAGCCGTCGGCTCCATGAAAGTCTTGCTGTTGACACTGTCGACTTTGATGATATTGACATATCCCATGTTATCGAGGCATTTCAGTTCATCGACTTTCATGGTATCAAAGATATGGATGACGTATTTGTGGATATGATCTTTTTTCGATACTACGATGGCTTTGAAATTACAGGAAGGATCGAAGCTGAAACCAAACGACCTTAAAGTGATGGCATCATAGCTGATGTCGTTCATGTAGTAGATGAAGAGTAGGACTAAGAGTGACTTTTTCTGGAAGATATAGTCTTCACGGGATTTTTTGTTCATGCGATTTTCTATTTCTTTTTGTGTCTTTGAGTATTGTAGATTAATCTTCCTTATTAAGCAAAGATATTAAGTCAAACCGGCGGATACTTAATGTATAATAAACACATGAAACAGATAACAAGTGCTTTCAAGAACAGCAGCAATGTCACTAACGGAAGAAGATTTCTGGCTTACTTGATGGATATGCTGACAGTTCTGATATTGACGATGGTTCTTTTTGCCATTTGCGACGTTGTCGGTAACGCGACTATCAGCTCTGAGAAGATCTCCCTGCTTTCAGGAGTCAGAGAAAATCTTCAGGCCGAAGTCTTAAAGACCAAACTTGATGAGACTGATTCTGACGGGGCGCTTATCGGAAATGCCGAGTTGACTAAAAAACTCATTATCCGTTCTACTCTCTATACGCTTAAAGCCAATAACGTCGACAATATCAGTCAGACTACCTATCAGGGCTATGAACCTATTACCCCTTTTGGTGACGGCTCTTATTATTTCCATACTTCCTTTAAGAAAGACTATCAGAGTTTTTTTGTTACCGATGATGCCGATAAAGATGATTTCGGTTCTGCTTATTATCGAAAAGAACTGATCAGTTCCTGTAAGAAGGATCTCTTTGTCAGCGAAGGCGATTATCCTTATCTGACTTTGGAAAATGCCAAAGCCATCGATAATTACTATCGTGATTCTTCTTATTCGACAGGCCTTTCAGTCTATCAGGCCTTTTATGACGGCTACAATGCCTTATTGACTAAGGGAGTTAATGAATACACTTCCTATTACGGTCCTTATCTGTCGTTGAGTGCCTCCTATAATCTTTACAGTGAGTCTATCTACTATAACAAACAGGGTGAGATGCTTTTTGCTTACTGTCTTTCTATCTTGTTAGTCTATATTCTGGCCCCGTTTATTTTGAAGGACGGAATGACTGTCACTTATAAGATTATGAGACTTGGTCTTATAACCACACATGAAGAAAGACCTTCTTTTCTCAATAATCTTCTCCGTTCACTTGTCATTTCTTTAGAGTTCCTCTTTATCATCCCCTGTGTCTTCCTCTGCTTCTATGGAACCCAGTCTCTGCCTCTTTTAAGCCTTTCGGTGATACCCGGTATTTCGATTATAGTCATCGGCTTTGTCTCTCTTTTCCTCTCTCTTGCATCCTATGTTGTTTCTCTCTTCCACCGGGAATCGCCTCAGTCACTAAGTGAAATGGCCTCATTGACAGTACTCAAAGACGGCAGAGAATATGTCGTCGAAAAGACCTTGGATAACAATGGAAAAAACAATAACAGATAATAAAAAAGAAGTAGTGAAGATTTCCTATGAGGGCAGTACAATCGGCAAGACTTTGAGCTCTGGTCTTTTTGATTTGTTTACTTTGGTTGTCTTAGTCATCATCGTTTTATTCGGCACTCTTTCTCTGATTCAAAATGATTCTCGCTATAAGAACATTCTCAATGAAAGAAACGATGTGCTCATTTCTTCTGAGGTCTATGTCGATAACGATGGGACAACTGCAAAGATAAATGATTATCTGAGCTCAAAAGATGATATGACTAATAATGAGAAGAGCGAATATATCGATAACAGACTTACTTATTATTATCTGGAGTTTATTGATAACAACGAAGAAACATCTTCTTCCATGAAGGGTAAAGGATATACTGCCTATCTTCAATATAAAGCCAAAGGATCTTTAGGGGATGGGACCTTGTTATTCACCTCTGATTATAAAAGAGCTCTGACTAATTCCGACTATGACGACGAGTATTATTCTTTCTATTCGGATGCTGTCGATACTGCTATTGGATATCTGCAGGCTAACTCCACTTATCTCAGGACCAGAAACACCATCAACCGAGTTAATCTCTGGGGTATTATCCTTACTGTCTTCTTTTGTTACCTGATCATCTATCTTTTCTTCCCTCTCATCTTCAGTCGCGGAAAGCAGACTTTAGGTATGCGTCTTACTAATCTTGGCTTAGTACAGGGAGACGGCCTCAGTCTTCGCCTTTCACGTTTTCTTCTTCGTTTCCTTTTTGACTTTGTCTTTATCTTCTGTGGATCAGTATTGGCTTTTCTCATTCCTTTCGCCATTACTTTGACGATGATCATCGTCAGAAAAGATCATCGTTCTCTGACTGATTATGTATTGGCCACTTACTTAGTCTCGGTAGAACAGGGCGGTATATATAAAGATCTTCCTGAATTCAACAACATCGAAAGAAAAAGAAGAAAGATCACCGATGATGAGAATATAGCTTTGCTTCAAGAAAGACCTAGCGGAGATAAAAAGGACGTCGATAATCAAAACTGATTATCAGTTTCCCTTTGTTTTAGCTGATTTTCTTTACTGAAAATATTTAATGGGTCTGTTGTTTATTGACAATATGTTATAGAATAGATAGGCTAAGTTTTGAATTGTTAGGAGCTTCAAAAATGGAAATCAGATTGGTTGGATTAACAAAAGAGTTTCCCGGTGATCCCAAGAGAAACATTCCTGATACCGTTGCCGTCGATAAACTTTCGATCACAATAAAGGATGGCGAACTTCTGGGTTTGCTTGGGCCTTCAGGCTGCGGCAAGTCGACAACCCTCTATATGCTGGCTGGCTTATCAGAGCCGACAGGAGGAGAGATCTGGTTCGATGACGAAGATGTCACTCACTTGGCTCCTGAGAAGAGAGGTATCGGCTTAGTCTTCCAAAACTACGCCTTATATCCTCATATGACTGTTTATAAGAACATCGCTTTTCCTCTCACTAATCTTAAGGTTGAGGAAAACGAGAAGTCATTTGCATGTATTGAATATAAGACCCTTATCGATATTCTCAAAGATCCCCTGAAGGTCAAAAATATCATCTTAGGAAGTGCTGTTGAAGAAAAAGGAAACAAATTCCTTTCTTTCATCAAATCAAAGATGAGCAAAAAGGGCGGTTATGTTCATAGAAACCACGCTGATGATGAAAATTATGAAGTCGGCAAAGATGAACAGAACACCCCTGTTGAAAATGAACTGATCGTCAAGAAGGCCTATGCCGTCAATGATCTCTGCGAAGAGTATAAGATCAGCAAATATGTTGCTGAAAAGCTCTTTAAGCTGAACTTCCAAAGCATGACTGAAGAGGAAGTTACTGCCAATACGGAGATTATCGTCAACGAATACACGGATAAACTCGAAGATGAAATTGAAAAGATTGAAGCCAAAGGCAATGACGTCAATGACAAATATGAAATTGTCAGAAACGGTATTGTCAACAAGATCAATCGCCGCATGACCAAAGACGAGATCGATGCCTGCGTCCGCGAAGCCGCCAGACTCGTTCAGATTCAGGATTATCTCGACCGCAAGCCCAGTGAATTATCCGGTGGTCAGCAACAGCGTGTCGCTATCGCCAGAGCCTTAGTAAAGAAACCGAGAGTCCTTCTTCTGGATGAACCTTTAAGCAACCTTGATGCCCGTCTGAGAATCCAGACCCGTGAGGAAATCAGGAGAATCCAGCAGAGAACCAAGATCACTACGGTCTTTGTCACTCACGATCAGGAAGAAGCTATGTCTATCTGCGATGATATCGTCTTGATGGAACACGGTAAACAGAAGCAGATGAATCATCCTCAGGATGTCTATCGTGATCCTGACTGTCTCTTTGTCGCCAAGTTCTTAGGCAATCCGCCTATCAATGTCTTTGAAGGCACTGTTCAGAACAATGCTATCTTTATCGGAAAAGACAAAGTTTTCACTTCTAAGAAAACCCTTAAAGATGGACCTATTTATGTCGGTATCCGTCCTGAAGGCTTCTTGTTAGACAAGGAAGCACCCGAAGAAGAAAAGACTTTGACTCTCAATTGCTCTGAGGTTGTCACTATGGGACGTGACTTATCTCTTATCTGCTCTAGTCCCTATCTTGTCGGTGAACGCATCAAGATCATTATCGATTCTGATATCGACGCTAAGATCGGCGATATCAAGTTCGCTGTCCGTCCTACCAAGATCTATGCTTTTGACCACAATACTCAAGAGAGAATCTACCTTTAAGGATTTAGGAAATGGAAGAGAAAAATAACTGGAAAGCCTGGCTCTATCTAGCACCTGTATTGATCCTGATGGCCATCTTCACCTTCTTCCCTTTGATCAATACTTTTGTCATCTCCTTTATGAAAGACTACAACGCTACTACTGGAGCTAACAGCGGTTTCACTTTTGACAACTATGGTGTTGTCTTAGGCCTTACTGAAAGAATCCAAGGCTCTGGTGTCTTAGATACCACCTTTGTCGCCTGGGGAAAGCCTTCTGCTTTGACTAACACCCTGCTTATCACTTTCGTCACTGTTCCGATCTCTGTAGTTCTTGCTCTGTTCATCTCTATCCTTCTCAACAACATCAAGTTCATGAAGAGTTTCTTCCAGACCATCTTCTTTATGCCTTATGTCACAAACATCATCGCTGTCGGTATGGTATTCGCCATTATCTTCTCGGGAAGCGGTGTCTTCAACAAGATATTCGGTCTGACTACATCCTGGGTATCTCCCGGTTCTTCCTGGGGAAATTCCATGTTTGTTCTCTGTCTATACATCATCTGGACTGCCCTTCCTTATAAGATATTGATTTTCTCCAGCGGTCTTCAGGGTATTGACAAACAGTATTATCAGGCTGCCAAGATCGATGGCTCTTCTAAGGTCAAGACAGCATTTAAGATTACCATTCCTCTTCTTTCTCCTCAGATTCTTTATATCACCATCACTTCCTTTATCGGCGCCTTCAAGGAATACAATGCCGTTATCGGATTATTCAACAGAAACTACACCAGTAACGGAAACGTTCCTGACTTGTATACCGTTGTCTTCTATATCTATGACAAGATATCAGCCGGTGCTTCTCGTATGCAGTATGCAGCTGCCGCCGCTGTCATCCTTTTCGTGATCATCATGTTATTCACAATCGTTCAGATGCAGGTGTCGAAAAAGAAGGTGCATTATTAATATGAACAGAGTACCGAGAATCACTACCGAACTAAACCTTATCATCCCTGGCAAACAGAAAGATGTTCGAACTACTGAACAAGTCGATAAAGTCTTTCATATTATCGCTTTGGTTATCTGCTATGCCTTGATTATCTTCGCGGCCTGCATTGTCATCTTCCCTTTCTTATATATGATATTGGGTTCCTTCATGCAGGAAGACGAACTTATAGCCGGTGCCTTTATTCCTTCTCAGGGAAATCTCTGGGAAAACATCGCCTATAACTACACGGAGACTCTTTCCAGATTCAATTATTTCAAATATGTCGGCAATACCCTGGTAGTCGGTCTTAGCACTACCTGTCTCTGTCTTATCATCACTATTGTCAGTGCCTATGCCTTTGCCAGACTGAAGTTCAGAGGACGCGATACTTTATTCACAATCTTCTTAGGAACGATGATGATCCCAGGCGAGATGATGGTTATTTCAAACTACACCACCATGTCAAACTTAGGTCTCATCGGAAACAACCAGCAGGATTGGCAGGCTTTTGTCGTCATGATTCTTCCTTTTATTGCCAGTGTCTTCTATATCTATTTATTAAGACAGAATTTCAAGCAGATACCTAATGAATTGTATCTGGCTGCCAAAGTCGATGGTAAGTCTGATTGGGATTATCTTTGGAAGGTCATGGTTCCTTTAGCCAAACCGACTTTGATTACTATCTTCATCTTAAGTCTTATCGGTTCCTGGAACGCTTATGTCTGGCCCAAGCTAGTCGTCAATGATTCCAACAATTGGCTGATCTCTGTCGCTATCAGAGGTGAGGCTTTGGCCCTGGAAGATCCAAACGGAGTCATGATAACTCAATACAGCTGGCAGATGTGCGCTACCGTATTGACCGTCGTTCCTTTATTGTTATTGTTTATTATTTTCAGAAAATATATCATGTCCGGTACCGGCCGTGCCGGTATCAAAGGATGATTTTCTGTCTATAATATATACGTGCAGATATGGGAAGACAAATTAACTTGTCAAGGAGGAAATCATGAAAAAGTTAATGAGAAACAGTCTCGTCGCATTGTCTCTTACTGCAGCAGTGCTGGGATTATCAGGATGTAACAAAACCCCTGCTTCTTCCGCTTCTTCTTCATCTGCTTCTTCATCAGTTGCTGACTTAGATATGAAAGGTGTCGATGCTACTAAGGCCGTCACTGTCACTTGGTGGAACAACTATCAGGTTCCGGATCTTGACAAGACCACTGAAGAAGAGGCTAGAAAGTCTAGCACCTATCGTGAGTATTATTATGCTTCTGATTTAATCAAGGCTTTCCAGACTGAGCATACTAACATCACTGTCAATCAGGTCTATAAGGGCAGTTATACTGACATTGCCAAGGCCGTCAATACCGCCGGCACTTCTGGTGATACTCCTTCTATGTGTTCTATCTATGGCGATAACGTCGCCGTCTTTAATAAGGCTGGTCTGACTCAGGATATGACTCAGTATGTCTATGATTCCAAGATTGGTTTTGGAAAGAAGACTACTGCTGCCGGTGCTTATGTTGATGATTCAACTACCGCTTTATCTGATCTCAATAAGAACTATCTTGACATTGAGAGTGGAATGTATGGCGGAAACTTCCTTTCTATGCCTTATTCCAAATCATCTGAGACTTTAGTCGTCAACAAGAGCGTCTTCGACAAGGCCGGTGCCGGTGATTGCGGAACTTCTACTACCAAGACTTCTGACGGTAAAGAAGTTGCTGTCTATACTGCCCCTGTAGCTGCTGCCTCCAAGGCTGCTTATACTATCCCTACTTCTTGGAAGGACCTTATCACCACTGCTCGTGCCATGAAGACTGATTTCCCTACTTTGTTTAATGACCAGAGAGATGGCGATGGCTATTTCAAGGCTATTCCGTTCTGCTGGGATTCTGCTGAAAATATGTTCATTTCTCTCTGCGAGAACTTAGGTGTCAAGTATACAAACGGCAAGGGTGCCACTGCTACTGAGCAGGTCGCCTTTAACAATGCCGACGCCAAGAAGATGGTTGCCCAGCTTAAGAAGTGGAACAATGAAGGCCTGATCTGCACTCAGAATCAGCTTCCTATCACTAATGCCGCCAAGGGCTATCATGATTATTCCTCTAATAAGGTTGTTGCCGGAAACATCTTCATGTGTATGTCTTCCACTGCCGGTGCCAGATACTTTGCCACTGATGGCGGATTCGAAGCCAAGCTCAATCAGCCGATAGCTGCTGATACCACCAGCTTCTATGACACTACCAAAGCTGCCACTACTACCTCTGTCAAGAAAGTCCTCTCTCAGGGACCTTCTCTTACCTTCTTCCAGAAGAGCGATGTCAATGAAACTAGAGCTGCCTGGGAATTCTACAAGTATCTTACCTCAACTGACAATTCTGCCACTTTAGCTAAGAACACCGCTTATTTCCCTCTTAGAACCTCTTCTTATAATTCCACTACCATCAAGGCTCTTACTGATGCCGGAACTGCCGGAACCACTGCTGATGCCAAGTATTCTGCCAAGTCTTCCGCCTATACCGGAATGGCTTTGAATCTCAACACCACCTATACCACTTCTGGCAAGTACTTCCTCTCTGATGTCTTCGAGTATTCTTCTGCCTGCCGTACTGCTGTCGGTAGCATCATCCAGACCGTCTTCGATAACAAGACTGCCACCACCGATGATGAAATCAACACCTTAGTCAATGATGCTTTCACCACTGCCTACGCCAAAGTCTTAGCTTAAAAAGAAAATTCAAAACAAAATGAAAACACGCTGTCCGTACTGCGGGAAGACTTATGATTCACAATTGGGAGATACCTGTCCTAATTGTCAACATGAAATCAAGATCGACAATCTAAGCGATCAGAGAATTCATGAACTTCATCAGTCTTGCCATAACAACATCAGAAAATATACCGACATGAAGAACAATGCCCTGACTTTTATAGTCATCGGCTCCATTCTTCTCATCGTCGGAATGGTTTTCCTTTTCCTTTCTTTTCGCTTCAACGTCAGAAAGGAACGTGTTTTCACTCCTAGTTCAACTGAATTTGTCGTCTGTGTGGTTTCTCTGGCAATCAGTCTCTTCTCTTTGGCTTTCGGCACTGTTCGTCTGTGCCATAGTTTCAAAGAAGTGCGACAGAATCGCCGGATAATCCAAAGTACTGAGCTGAAAAGATAACAGAGACAGGGGAGTTTTGACTCCCCTGTTTCTTGTCTTTTTCATCCCATTATTCGTTTATTTCATCGAATTCCATTTATTAACTTGATAAATGGGGCGATGATATTTATACTAATAAGGTTAAAGAAACAGATAAGAGGTTCAAATGACAAGCTCTGCTCAGATTGCATTACTCGTATTATCGTTCATCATGATTATCATCTGCCTTCTTCAGTCCGGTAAATCTGAAGGTGCATCTTCAGCCGTCATGGGCGGCAGCAAGATGAATATCTTCACCAGGACTAAGGAAAGAGGTGCGGATAAGATCATGACTATTATCACGGCTGTAGTCGCAGTTGCCTTCTTCGTAACGGCAATACTCTGCAACTATCTGTGATACTTCATTGAACGGGTTAAATACGGGGGCCAAGACAAGCCCCCTTTTATTTCTTTAAAGCGAACAAGATATACAGAATCGGAAACGGAAACAAATGACAGAACAACAGATTAAGAAACTGCTAAGAGGCAGGAACATGGACAAGAAGTCCATCCTGACCAAGCTGGAAGTAATAACTAAACAGCAAGAAAATGAATTGGAGATGCTACTGAAGCATCTAGAAGACGGCGGAATCATAGGCGAGCATCAAGGCTCTTACTATTTATTAGAAGATCAAAAAATATTCTTAGGACGTGTCTTCCTGAAAACCAGGAACTTTGTCGTCATGAAGAAAATCCCTTCTAATGAGGAAGCTAAGGTCTCTGGCAAAGAGTCCTCAGGTCTTTTAGTGGGTGATTTAGTCTACGCCAAAGAATATCAGCAAGGTATTTTCCATTGCCTGAGTTATTACAAAGCAGTCGAGACGCTTAAGGGACGCTATTCCTTAGACAAAGACGGAAAAGAACAGCTATTGGTTGAGTATCTCAACAGTGCCGGCTATTCAATCCTTGTCAACGGAAAATCCCCTGATATAGGATTCGTCAACCAAGGAGACTTGGTTCAGGCCTCTATTCAGAGCTTAAATGATTTTACAATCACCGTGACCTTAGACAAGCTTTTGGTTCACGCTGATGAAGTCGGAAGCGATATCTCCATGATCATCTCCAAAAACGATGCCGCTCTATCTTTCCCTGACAAGGTGATGGAAGAAGCCAAAGCCCTTCCTTCCACTATCTCTGACAGCGACAAAAAAGGCCGTCATGACTTCACAGAAGACTGCGTAGTCACCATCGACGGCGATGACGCTCACGATTTCGATGATGCCGTCTCCATCAAGAGATTCGGCAAAGGATATGAAGTAGTTGTTCATATCGCCGATGTCACCGAATATGTGAAGCCCAATCATCCTCTTGATGATGAGGCCTTAGTACGCGGTACTTCAATCTATGTGGCAGACCGAGTAGTGCCGATGCTTCCGTTTGAACTTTCAAACGGCATCTGCTCTCTTAATCCGAATGAAGAACGTCTGGTTCTTTCGGTGACTATGGATGTCGATACCTTCGGAAATGTATTCAACTACAATATTGAGAAGGGCTTTATCCGCTCTCACGGAAGACTTACCTACAATAAGGTCAATTCCTTCTGGAACGGCGAGGAATGCGAATATTCTGACGAGATCAAGGACAGCCTCAATCTGCTCAAGGAATGTTCTGATGCTATCAGAAAGAGACGTGAACGTCAGGGTGCGATGAAACTCAGTTCCACTGAACTTAAATTCCATCTCGACGAAAAAGGCCATCCTACCGATGTGACCAAAGAAGTCCAGGGACCGGCTGAGAAGATGATTGAGGACTTGATGATCATTGCTAACTGCACTGTTGCCAAGGCCTTGAAGACTAACAAGATTCCGGTTCTCTACCGTGTTCATGAATTACCTCCTGAAGAAAAATTTACCAACTTCAAAGAATTCATCAGGAAAATGGATAGAATGCTGATCAACTCTTTCCCCAAATATGAAAATATCAGTGGTTCACGTCTTAACGACTTCCTGTCATCTATTAAAGATGATGGCCTGAAATCAGCTATCAGCTATATGATGCTTCGCTCTCTTGCCAAAGCCAGATACAGCCCTGAAGAACTGGGTCACTTCGGCCTAGCGGAGTTGTATTACTGCCACTTCACTTCTCCTATCAGACGTTATCCTGATGATATCATCCATCGTCTAGTCAAGGATTATCTGATCGAGAAGAAGAACTTCAATTACGAAGAAGTCTATGCTTCCTTAGAGAACTTAGGTGATATCACCTCAGCCGAAGAAGTAAAGGCTACTGCCATTGAAAGAGAAGTCGATGATCTCGAGTCGGCTAAATACATGACCGATCATATAGGTGAAGAGTACCATGGCCATATCACCGGTTTGGTGCAAAGGGGCATGTTCATTCAGTTGGATATGGGTATTGAAGGCTTCTTAGCCTATCACTGCATGCACGACGACTTCTTCCGTTTCAACGAAAGAAGCTACGCTGTCGAAGGAAGAGATACTGATATCTCCTTCACTATCGGAACTGAGATCGATGTCAAGGTTCTGGCCAGTAATCCAAAGACTGAGGAAATCGACTTCGCCACTCCCGAATTCTATGACCGGTTTGCTGCTGACCTCGATGAGGAAGAGAGAGAGAAGATGTCCTTAAACGGCGTCCATCTTGAAAATGAGGATGACTTTGTCAGAATGACCGCTCATCCTGAATTCCCTGAAGATGATTACTACGGGAATGAAGATTACGAAGACGACGATTATGATCGTTTAGCTGCTAAACGAGACGAATATGATGAATATGAAGACGATAAAGAACAGGAAAACGGCGATAATGAATTCGCCGAGGATCAAGAAATGAAAAAGAAGATTGAAAACACAGAAGAAGTCGAAGCCGTTGAAGAAGTAAAGGCTGTCAAGAAGACTGCCAAGAAAGCCACCAAGGCTAAGAAAGCTGCTACCGAAGAAGTAAAAGAAACTGTTATCGAAACAACTCCCGTAGCTGAAGAAACAACTGCCGTAGTCGAAGAAAAGCCTGCCAAGAAGGCTAAGAAGACTACCAAGAAGGCTGCAGCTGAAGCTGCTCCTGAAGTTGAAGAGACTGTCGCTCCTGAAGCTGAAGAGAACATCGAAGACAACCAGAAGGCTGCCTTGGATCAGTTAGCTTTTGAAGCTCCTCAGATCCCTGAAGATGAAGAAGAATCCTATGATGACGAAAGAGACGACAGACGTGCTCCCCGTGATGATGGATTCCGTCCTTCTCCTGAACAGTGGAAGGAAGTCGATATCATCCGTGCCGTTGAAGCTAAGTTCGATCCCAGAGATCCCGAAAGTGCCGATAAGATCGACAGCGCTTTAGAAATCTTAGGAATCACCAAAGAAGAACATGCTCAGTTAGAGCGTTTCACTAAGCCCAGAGAAGGCGGACGTGGCGGAAGATCATTCGGTGGACGCGGTGGCTTTGGTCACGGCGGAGACCGTGGCGGACGCGGCGGCTATGGCCATTCTGACCGTGGCGGATTCGGTGGACGTGGTGGCTTTGGTCATTCTGATCGCGGTGGATTCAGCCGTGGCGGAGACAGAGGCGGATTCTCCAGAGGCGGAGATCGCGGTGGTTATGGCCATTCTTCTGATCGCGGCGGCTTTGGTCACTCTGATCGTGGCGGAGATCGCGGTGGATTCAGCCGTGGCGGAGACAGAGGCGGATTCTCCAGAGGTGGAGACCGTGGCGGACGTGGCGGCTATGGTCATTCTGACCGTGGCGGTTATGAACGTAAAGAACATACTGGCTATGGCAGCTCCCGTGGCGGTTATGGCCGTTCCAGACACGACGAGGATTAATTAGATGGCTGAAGAGAAGTTCTCTGACGAAATACTCATTGCCACTAACCGTAAAGCGCGTTTCAATTATTTCCTTTCTGAGTTTACGGAAGCAGGCATTGAACTTGTCGGTTCCGAGATCAAATCTTTAAGAACAGGCCACTGCTCTCTTGATGATAGCTATGTTATCATCAAGGGCGGGGAAGCCTTCATTCTTAATATGAATATCCCGGTCTTTCAGGCTAACGGTATTTTCTCCCATGAACCAACACGAACAAGAAAACTTCTTCTTCATAAAAGTCAGCTGATTAAATTCGCCGATGCTGTCAACCGTGAAGGATACACGATGATTCCCTCCCGGGTCTACATTAAAAGAGGCCTGGCCAAAGTTCAGATTGCCTTAGGAAAAGGCAAGAAGAACTGGGATAAACGTGAGACTATCAAGAAACGCGAAGACAGTATCAATATGGCAAAGGCTCAAAAGGGCCATTACTAGAAAACAGAGGCTAGGATCTTAAATGATCTTAGCCTTTTTTCATGCTTTAAACGCTTCTACAGGATAACAACTTATCAAAAGGAACAGATGCTGGACAATTTAACCAGCTACTGATAACAATTTGTATCTTAAGTTTAATTGAAAACGTATAATCTTTATGGCTTTGGAACTGTAAATGAGAAGAAACGAAAACATGATCCGACTGACAACGACGGCTTTGCTGATGGCTCTGGCCATCATTTTAAGTCGTGTGCCGGGATTATCGACTTATTTGATTATCGGCGGCGTGCAGCTGGTCAAAATCAGTTTCGGTTCGATACCGATTCTCATCTCCGGTCTTATCTGCGGTCCTTTTTACGGGGCTTTATGCGGAGCCGGCTCTGACATCATCGGATCTTTTATCAATCCAGCCGGTGCCTACTTCCCGGGTTTCACCATCGATACTATGCTCTTTGGTCTTCTTCCTCCTCTGCTTTTGAAATTGGTCAAAGGCCAGGATATCAAAGAATTCTTCTCTTCGATGATCTTAGTTGCCGTCTGCACTATCGGTCTCTATGCCAACATTCCCTTTGTCAACCAGATCAAGGTCGGCGAACTGAAGTTTGAAATCAACACTCTGTGGACAGTTTTGATTCCGCTGATCTATCTGGCTCTGTTCTCTGTTGTGTCCTTGGTCTTCTTTCTTTTATCAAAGAACCGAAAAAAGAAGGAAGGTTTTTCTTTTCTTGATATCTCCCTGGCTTTCTATATCAAAGAGTTTATAATCACTCCCTACCTTGCTTCACTCTGGCTGTACTATTATTACGGAATTAGTTATTCCTTCAGTTTCGTCAACCAGCTTTTTGTCAGAGGAATTCAGATAATTCCCTTTATCATCATCTCCTATTTGATTATGATTCCGATAAGCATTGTCAGCCGACCTCTCATCGCTTCAACCTATGGCGAGAAGAAAAAGATTTATTCCAAGGTCAACGGCGGAAAAAGACTGGCTTAACAAAATTATTGACACCGGAAAACAAAAAGAGTAAGATATCCGCACTGATAGATATGTGACTTGTAGTTTTAGACTTCTTCAGTCCGGATCATCTCAAAGGCAATTAATTGCCTAGAATATGAAACCGCCTATCAGTACAATAGCGCTATGGAAGACCGGCAAATTGCCGGTCTTTTCTTTTATGTATATTGCGAATATACTATAATACCTAATAGGAGACAGGAGACTTAAATGAGCAAAAAATGTCCAAGCTGCGGTCATGATACTTCTGAATCCGATAAGTTCTGTCCCTATTGCGGAGCAAACCTCACCGGCGATTTGAATAACGGTGGTTATCAATTTGATGCCGAGGATACTAGCAGACAAAGTGCCGGATATGATTCTGATATCGAATCTGCCAAAGGCATGGGAAGTCTCATCCTCGGCATCATGTCCATCATCATTCCTTACGCCAATATTATTTTCGGTATTGCGGCTATCGCCTTGTCGACGGGGCTTTTTAAGAAGAATAAGTTTGCTAAGGCGGGACGAATACTAGGCATCATCGGAATAGTGATCAGTGTTTTGGAGATAGTCTTTACAATTATCTATTTCACTATGATTATTCATTCATTCTATTAACGTTAATAAAGGGGATAAGTCTATGGCTAAATATTGTAAAAACTGCGGTACTAAACTACCTGAAGGTTCATCTTTCTGTCCTAACTGCGGGACTAAGGCCGATGATATCTATGAGGGATATTACGAAAGCAAAGACTCGGAGAAGAACACTTATGAAAAGAGTCCGTCTTCTTCCGGCAAAGAAGTCAAATCAAGAGGATTGGCGACGGTTCTCTGTGCGTTAGGTTTTGGCTGTCTTGCCGGTCTGCACCGCTTTTACGTAGGAAAAATAGGAACAGGAATCCTTTATCTTCTGACTGGCGGATTGTTCTTTATCGGCACTTTGATCGATTTCATTGCTCTTCTTTCGGGCACATTTGAAGATGTTGACGGAAACAAACTGACTGATTGGGAAATTAAATAAAGACCATTCAGTCTCTGTTATCTGTTTTTTCGAAAGCCAGATATTTTAACGCTTTGAAAAGACTGGCCCCGCTAGTCTTTTTTTGATTAGAAAGACAGATAAATCAGGTTTCTTTTTCTGAAAGTGGTATTACTTTGCTTTATAAGGTTTCTAATTCATCCGATAACTGATAGAATCTATTAGTTTAGATAAGGAGAAGTATAGTAATGTTACAGTTAAGCAATATTTCGATGCAGTTTGGCGGCCGAGTATTATTCAAAGATGTCAACTTGGCTTTCACTTCCGGTGAATGCTATGGAATAATCGGTGCTAACGGTGCCGGCAAATCAACCCTGTTGAGAATCATCTCCGGTGAGCTTGAGCCGACCTCTGGCCATGTGTCCTTAGGACCTAAGGAGAGAATGTCTATTCTCAAGCAGGACCACAATGCCTTCGACAAAGAAGAAGTCATCAGAACCGTTCTTTTAGGACACCGACAGCTGATCGATGTCATGGACGAAAAAGACGCTTTATACGCCAAAGCCGACTTCACTGATGCCGATGGAGAAAGAGCCGGTGTCTTAGAGACAGAGTTTGCTGAGATGGATGGCTGGAATGCTGAGACAAATGCCTCCTCTCTGCTTCTGTCTTTAGGCATAAAAGAAGAATACCATCATAAGAAGATGGGAGATCTTGATGCCAGAATGAAGGTCAAAGTTCTTTTGGCTCAGGCCTTGTTTGGAAATCCTGATATCCTGGTTCTTGATGAACCGACTAACAACCTAGATGCTCATGCCTGTCATTGGCTGGAAGAGTATCTGATTAATTTCCAGAACACGATCTTAGTCGTTTCTCACGACCGTTATTTTCTCAATAAGGTCTGCACTCGAATTCTTGATGTCGACTATACTGCCATCAATCAGTTTGTCGGCAACTACGATTTCTGGGTCGAATCAAGTCAGCTGATTCAAAGTCAGATGAAAGATCAGAACAAGAAAAAAGAAGAACAGATCAAAGAACTCAAAGACTTCATTGCCCGATTCTCGGCCAATGCCTCTAAATCCAGACAGGCTACTTCCAGAAAGAAAGCTCTGGATAAGATCGAACTCGATGACTTAAAGCCTTCTTCAAGAAGATATCCCTTCATCAGTTTCCGTTCCGACTATCTTTTAGGCAAAGATGTTCTCGAATGTGACTCTCTGACTAAGAAGGGTCTGTTTGAGAATCTCAGCTTCACTTTGAGAAACACTGACAAAGTTGCTTTTCTTTCCGATAATTCTCTGGCTGTGACTGAATTATTCAATATCCTGGATGAAAGAAAGGAAGCTGATTCCGGTTCTTTCAAGTTTGGAATCACCATTCACAGACAGTATCTTCCCTCTTCCTTTGCAGAATTCGACAAAGTCAAAGACAGTCTGGTGAATTATCTTCGTCCCTATGCCAAAGAAACAACTGACGCCTATATCAGAGGCTACTTAGGAAGAATGCTCTTCTCAGGCGAAGAAGCGCTTAAGCCGGCCAATGTCTTATCAGGCGGTGAGAAAGTCCGTCTTCGTTTTGTCAAAGTCATGTTGGATCCGGGAAACTTCATCATGCTCGATGATCCCACTAACCATCTCGACTTAGAGTCAATCGAGTCTTTGAATAAGGCAATGCTGGATACGAAGTCTGTGCTTCTCTTCTCATCTCACGATCGTCAGCTCTTAAACTCCATCGCCAACAGAATTATCTATATCAAGGCTGACGGCAGTTTCATCGACCGCTATATGACTTATGATGAATTCGAAGATTTCCTATATGATCAGAAATAAGTAGTTTTCTTTAATGTCAAACCCAGAACCTTTTATAGTAGAATATAGAAGGTTCTTTTAATTTATTTAAAAGAAGAAAGGAACGAACATGAAATCGAAAGTATATTTTACATCCCTCATCACTCCCGAGTCCTTACTGGCTCTTTATAAGAAGCTTGATATCGACTTGAAAGGAAGAGTAGCCTGTAAGGTTCACTCAGGAGAAGAAGGCAATCAGAACTATCTTCATCCGGAGTTCTTCAAGCCGGTCATCGATCTTGTAAATGGCATCGTCGTCGAATGCAATACTGCCTATGAAGGCAGTCGAAACACGACAGAAAGACATCTTCAGACTTTGAAAGACCATGGCTGGAGCAAGTATTTCAAGACGGAGATTCTCGACGCAGTACAGCCAGATATGGTTCTTGAAATACCAGAGGGCAAAGTCATCAAGAAGGACTACATCGGACAGGGATTCAAAGACTTTGATTCTCTTTTAGTCCTCTCTCATTTCAAGGGACACCCGATGGGCGGATTCGGAGGAGCCTTAAAACAGCTCTCTATCGGCTGCGCCTCAGCTTACGGCAAAGCCTTTATTCATGGAGCGGGAGATGCCAAGCTTTGTTTTAAAGGCGACCATGACGGATTCCTTCTCGCTATGGCTGATTCAGCATCGGCTGTCAGCAAGATGTATGAAGGCAAAGCTGCCTATATCAATGTCATGAAGAATATGTCAGTCGACTGCGACTGCTGTTCAGTGGCCGAAGACCCCTGCATGAAAGATATCGGCATCCTGGCTTCTCTTGATCCGATAGCTATCGATCAGGCCTGCATCGATTTAGTCTACGCCTCTAAAGACAAGGGACGCGATCACCTGGTTGAAAGAATAGAATCCAGAAACGGACTTCTGACTCTCAAGGCAGCCGCTGAACTAGGTTTCGGAAATCGCGAGTACGAACTTATCAACGTCGATTAATCAGTTCTTGAAGTCAAGTTTTCTAATATCTTGGCTGTCAGAGTCTTATTTATCTGTTTTGAAACCTAAAAGAAATACTCTCAGGCTCTAGAAGCTTGTTTATAGGCTTCCAGAGCCCGACTTAGGGGTTCTTGGTTAAATGGCCATAGGATCAAAGACTGGCTTACAGGCAAAGAAAAAGAGCGGTTTAGAGCCACTCTTTATTTTTGGTTAGGCTTTGTAATTCTGGAAGAGGAAGATGTCGGACATCTGAGCGGCAATATCGGAATAAGAAGAAGAGCTGAGGCTGCCGATCAATCCGCAGATGACCTTAGCAGGACTGTCGAGCTTGAAGCTGTCAGAAGTTTTGTCTCTGGTATAGGTTAAGAAAGTAGGAGTAGGTAAGGTTCCGCCGCCAGTATAGGTGTCGAGTCTGGTATTAAGAGTATCTTCAGTTACGGAAGTATTCTGATGAGTGCTGTCCTGTTCGAGATAGACGCTCTTGATAGCCTGCTGGACATCATATTGCTGCTGTAAGGTGATGTTGGTGTTCTGATAGTTGATATCGGGATCAGTTCCCTGATAACTCTGACTGTCAGTTTCGCTTCCCGGTCTCCAACCGGCATTGATGGTATAGAACTTGAGTTTTCCGTTAGCGTATTTGGAGTTGTAGTCGTTGTACCAGTTTTCCATACCTTCCTGCATGGATTTGCAGTTTTCGCAGTTGTCCTTGTAGAACATGACGACGAAGCCGGTCTTGTCTTCAGAAACACCGAAGTTGGTGGAATTGTTTCCGATGACGCCATCGCTGTTGTTTTTGTCTTTGCCGTCGAGCATCTTATTGAACTGATCATAATTGATGTTATGAGCAGAATAGAATCCTGATTCATTGTTGTCGACTGCTGATTTGACAGCGGAGACAATATAAGGAATAGAAACGACGATGCCGACTACTAGTCCAACGATTAAAAGGACTTGAAGCCAGGCAGCTTCTTTAAACCATTCCCATCCCGCAACGGCATGGGCGCGGGCTTTGCTATTCTTCTTTTCATTCGGCTGCTGATCCATTGGATAACCTCCTAATAATGATAGCGCACACTCGTCTATGTGATGAACGTATCGGTTTTTACAAAAAAATGGTGCCCCATGCCAGAATCGGACTAGCGACTGGTCCTTACCAAGGACCTGTTATACCACTTAACTAATAGGGCGTGTTGATAAACCGCGTCATTAAATATAGCTAATTAATATAGTAAAGTCAATAAATAACGACAGATGATTTTCTATTTTTATGCTTTTAGAACCTTTTTGAAGAGCTCGAGGGACGTTGCCCGTATATATCTGACATTTACGGTGTCATATTTGAGGATACTGACAAGACCAATTCTGTCAGGGTTCTTCTTTACATTTTTTCTTCTGGCTATCATTATGGTGCCTGAATCCAGATGAGAAAGATATAGAGCCAATTCACAGGCGGTTGTTTTGACGTTTTCCTGGTCTTGACCTTCTAAGATGACGACATGGGAGCCAGGATAGTCTTTGACATGGAAGAAAAGATCGTTTTTATCTGCGATCTTGAAAGTAAGGGTTTCATTTTGAAGTCCGTTCATTCCAAAACCTATTTTTCCATTATCCAATAAAAGATAATGAGGTTCATAAGTCTTTTTCTTGCTTACTTTCTGGACGTGGTTTCTCACCTGCTTTTCTTTGATATATCCTTCCTGGAGCAATTCGCTTTTAAGTTCCATGATATCTCGGGGTGTTCCGTCTTTGCTTTCCAGAAGTTTCTTTTCCAGATAGTCAGTCTCGTCTTTCGATTTGACGATGAGGTCAGAGAGAATTCCGATAGCTGATTTGGCTTTGCTGTACTTATGAAAATAACGGTTGGCATTATTAGGGCCGTCTAAAAGAGGATTGAGAGGAATATCATATCCGTCTACGGAGATGATCTTATCGCCTTTTTTGATCTTGTCCTGATGCAGATAGATTTCCTGACCGTATTCCAGGTATTTGAGATTGTCGGTTGCTGTCTTCAAGTCGGAATCGAGATTGAGGCTCTTCTTCTTGGAAATCCTGACCGCTTTTTCAATCAAAGAAATGAGTTCTTTTTCTTTCTGAAGCTTGGCTAGTTTTTTCTGATCGGCGACTAAGGAGGAATACATGTCTTCTATTCTTATTTTCTGAACGTCAGAAAGACCAAAGGAAAAAGGAAGAATTTCTTTTTCTTTCAGATAGAGGTCTTTCGAGTCGATGAGATCCTGAAGACAGGCTGAGAAAGATTCCCCTGATTTACCTACGTATTCTTCAAAATACCGATAAACGGAATAGGAGAGGTATTTTTTAGTGTCTTCTAAGGTTTTGACATCCATATTTAAAGAAGGACGATAGGGAGGATAGACATAGGCGACATTTCTGGTGATGAAGATTCCTTTTTCTATATTAGTCTTTTCTCGGTATAGAGATACTATCTTTCCATAAGGATAAGCGACTATGTAACAATTGGGTCGGTTAGGAAACAGCTCTAGAATAAGATCATAACCGGTGTTGACCTCACTGAGGTCATTGGAATTGCTATCCAAAGATATAGTAATTATTCTTTCGCCTTCATGTTTAGTTACCTTGGTGACTTTGGCTAAAGCGAGTTTCCTCAGGGAATTGAAAAAAGGAGAGCAGTCATCTACTTTCTCATAGCGGTCATGGGAAAAGGTGACTAAGGGGTTTGCGGGGTTCATGGAGAAGATGAAGGTGCCATGCCTGATAGTTCCGTCATTTTCTTTCAAAGAGAAGGGATAGGCGTAGTCATAAGCCGATAAGGAAAGCGGCTTACCAAAAACCGTTCCCACTAATTGTTTCTCTAATTCAGATGCGATGATTTTTAAAGTCAGATTATCTAATGCCATAGAACAAATTATAGCATTTATCTTTTTCCTTTGGGTCTAATTGCCTTTCTATTTGGAGAAAACTCAAAAAAATATAATTTTCATTCCTTTTAACATATAATGTATTAAGTCTGAGTCACAGGAAAAAAACAGGTATGGCCTTAAAAGTAGCTATTGTCGAAGACGAAGAACAGGCAAAGAAGAATTTAGAAGACCTTCTTAAAAGATATCAGAAAGATCAGCACAAAGATCTGCTGCTCTCTTTTTTTCCTGATGCCGTAAAATTCCTCAATGACTACAAACCGGTCTATGACATCGTCTTTATGGATATCAAGATGCCGATGATGAATGGACTTGATGCCGCTAAGGAACTGAGAAAATACGATGCCAATGTCTTCCTGATCTTCGTCACTGATTTGGCTCAATATGCGATAAAAGGATATGAAGTCGATGCCATCGACTTCATCATCAAGCCTGTCATCTACGAACATCTTGAACAGAAACTCGATAAAGTCATCAGAATCATTGAAAATACCACTAAGGAACCGAAGATAACAATCAAAGTCGATGATGGCTTTGCAGCCTTGAGGGCTTCCTCAATCATCTATGTCGAAATCGTAAATCATCGCCTTTTCTATCATACTGAACAGGGTGTTTATTCCGCCTATGGTTCTTTAAATGAAGTGACAAAAATACTTCCGAGTCAGGATTTTGTCAAATGCAATCACTGTTATCTTGTCAACCTTAAGTTTGTTACCGGAATCAACAAATACGAAGTCTCCTTAGGAGAAAACAGACTTCAGATTTCTCACCCTAAGAAAAAGGCTTTTGTCGATTCATTCACGGATTATCTTGGGCGTCATTCATGATCATAACAACTGAAAATTTTCTGAATATGTTTACGATGCTTCAATTCCTTTTCTTAGGTTTTCTTTTTGCCTGGGATATGGAAAGAAGAGAATATTTTTGGATTAGAGTAGTTCTGTCTTCTTTGATATCAATAGGGTTGTCTTTTCTGTTTTATTCGATGGATTTGGGAAATGAAGTTGTTTCAGGCAGTTTAAATTACTTGCTTATATACCTATTTGGTATCCTATCTCTCGCCGCTTGCTATAACACCCATTTTTCTTCCATTGCCTTTGCTGCGACTGTCGCCTATACAGTCAGACATATGATTTATCTTTTCTGGCAGCTCATCATGTATGTGATCTATTGGTTTGATTCTTCTATGTCTCCTTCTGATTCTGTCAACTGGGTCCAGGCTCTGATTGCCATCTGCTGCGCTCTTGTCGCCATACCTGGTGTTGCCTACTTATATAAACGCGTAAAGATATTCCCGGATATTGTTTTACCCTCAGCCGGTTTGATAACCGTCTGTCTTCTTTCTCTTTTCATCGACAATGTTCTCAATATGTTTGTCATCACCGCCAAGCTTGCCGATCAGGACAAGTATCTTCTTTTTATCTTCAACGCCGTCAATACCATGAGCTGTTTCATGGTTCTTCTGATGCTCTTTGATTTAGTCTCTCAGGGAAGTCTCAGAAAAGAGATGGCTTTTATCAAACAGATGAATTATGAAGAGAAGAAACAATATGAACTCAGCAAGGAAAACATCAACATCATCAACATCAAGTGTCATGATCTAAGACATCAGATCAGAAATTTGAAGGAATCTGGTCAGGTAGTCTCAAAAGAACAGCTTCAGTCTATTGAAGATGCCATCCGGATTTACGATACCAGAGTAAAGACGGGCAACGAATCTTTGGATGTGGTCCTGCAGGAAAAATCCCTTCTGTGTAAAAAGAACAACATTGTCTTCAACTGCATTATCGACGGTCAGTCTCTGGACTTCATGGATGAAAGTGATATTTATTCTCTGTTTGGCAACATCGTCGATAATGCCATCGATTCTGTCATGAAACTGGAAAACAAAGACGAAAGAGTCATCACCCTGAAGATCAAGAAGACAGCCGGCGGGGTCTTTGCCTACGAAGAAAATAAATATGCCGGCAAGATCGTCTTCAAAAACGGCCTTCCTCAGACTGACAAAGACGATGTCATGTATCATGGCTATGGTCTTAAATCTGTGATGATGACCACGAAGAAATATAAAGGAACGATGAAGATCAATACTGAAAAGAACTTCTTTGTCATCTCCATATATATTCCGACCGAAGAACGATAATACAAATATAAAGCATAAACGAAAAAGAGGCCGTCACGAATATTTCGTGCGGCCTCTTTTGATTTTGTTAGCGGCAATTACCGGAGAACAAGTCGGAGACATAGCCCTGAACTAAGGAATCATAGAAGTTTTCACGTTCTTTTTCTTTTTCCTGTTCAATGTTACGTCTGTCATACTCGTCTTCGTAGTGTCTCTTGTTTTCAAAATTTAATCTCATCTTGTTGTACCTCCAGATATAGATGTGCCATTCGTCTTTCTACTAGAATGGAAAAGTCTTCGGAACCGGCTCTTCAGTTTAAGTTGTCTCGAATGGATATACAAGATAGGCCATAAACAGTATTATTTCAAGTTGATTGCATTTGAAAGCGGTTTACATGAAAAACTGACGGAAATAATACAAAAACAAACGTTTTTCTTTTTATCCGATAATACTTTCGATGGAATTGATCGAGGTAGTGTTGATATCGGTGATGGTTGCCAGAGAGAACTTCAAATCGGAATTGGAGATCTTCCAAGCGTCATCTTCACCAATATATAGTGAATATTCATAAGAGCCAGCGGATAGCTTTTTGATCACTGCCTTTGAAAAGGTCAGGTAGGGAGTAAAAGGAGTCAGTTCATTGTTGTCATAGTCACCCTCGGGGTTTGTGTAACAGGG
>DHDT01000031.1:34150-35408 GCA_002399505.1 Caryophanales bacterium UBA4869
AGGGAGCAGTGAAGGCAAGGAAATCAATGAGGATATCAGGGTCAGTGCTCTCCCAGGTATCAACGTCGGTATTGGTGAATTTTAAGGCCTAGGCTCCACCTTTTTGATGCATATAGTGAAGATTGATGAAGAAGTCATTCATATCGCCTTTGGCTGAATAGGCGTTTTCTGATAAAGAAGCTGTAGAGGAATCATAGTTGACATAACCGCCTTCCAGGCGGTAATGATACATTTTCGAGTAGCCTTCAGATGATTTTGAATAGTAGCCGGAATTGACGTCAGTTGTCGAATTGTGCATATAGAGACCATGGCTGATCCAAAGAGTGGTTCTAGACTGAGTGAACGGAAACCTGTTCTTCTGACTTATAGTATCATAGGCAACACTAGTGAAGAACATCTGGGTTGTTCTTGTATAGTTTGTATCTACTGATTCAATAAGCTCAGAAAGAGAGACTGTATTGCTCCTGGTTGTTTGTTTTCGATTGCCGATATCTGCCGTATTTAAACTGATAAGACTGACAGACAATATGGATATGATTGATAATAAAACTGTTTTCATAATCATTTCCTCTTTGTATCAGTATAAATTACAATCAGTTATTTCTATAGAAAGTCTGTATAAAAACCTAATAATGTAAATTACAGCAATCTGATTCTCAAAAGAAAAACAATAAAGGTCAGTCTATGTTCTTTCCCATCAATATTAGATTGGTTGCCTTAAAGAATCCCTGTTTTTCATAGAAGTGAAGATGGTGGCTGTCATTGACACTGATTAATTCGATGTGTTTGGCACCATTTTCAGTCGCTTCTTTGATGACCTTCTTAATCAGTGAGGTTCCGTATTCTTTATCCTGGAAGTCTTTCATTATGACAATCTCTTCAATATAGAAAGAGGTCAGGTCATCGTATTTCTTATAATAACCTAAAAGAAATCCGGTGAATTTATCATCGTCATATTGAAGATAAGAAAGAGAATTCTCCATCGTCATCATCTGATGGATTCTCTTATAGGCTTTATCTAACTTCCAGCAGCCTTCTTCGTTCTTGTTGTAGTAGTCCATGTAGTTTTTTGCAACCAAGTTGATATTTGATTCGTCTAATTTAATATATCTGAGCATTTGATGTAGCTTCTTTCTTTATCATAGTTTACATCGTTTTCTTAAAATGACGCAAAACTAATGTGTTTAGTGACAAACTGAAGTGTAGGCTTTTACCTTTGTCATCGACGCGTATAATAAGAATTATTAAAGTGATGATA
>DHDT01000031.1:35487-35614 GCA_002399505.1 Caryophanales bacterium UBA4869
AAGAATTATTAAAGTGATGATAAGTGTAGGTAAAGAATCTACACCCCTCCAAAGAAAAATCCCTTGTTATCAGGTGTCTGAGCTTATTTTGTCGGTAAGTCGAGATCCGCCAGTGGCGGATTTCAGA
>DHDT01000073.1:0-5977 GCA_002399505.1 Caryophanales bacterium UBA4869
AGATCCTGTCTTTTTTCACGGGACAGTCTTCCTATCATCAAAATGACGTACTTGTCTTGAAGGTCCTCAGGCTTAGGAACAGACAGAGGACGGAAATATTCGGAGACACCGTTTGAAATCGGGAAGATATTGTTCTTGTATCCGTGGAGCATCATCATGTCTCTCATCATCTTGCTTGGCGTATGAACAAACTTCGTGTGCTTGTACATCATGGAATTGAAGATCTTGAAGACGAGAGAATTGACGGCTTTGATCTTCCCCATGTTGATATTGTAGGAGACGTTTTCAGGCTGAACATGAAAAGCCGATGTGACAGGAATATTTAGGACATTTGCGACTCTTCTTACTTTGATTTCCAGAGAAAACGGTGTGAAGAGATGGACGATATCAGAGCCTTGGATAAATTCCGCTATTTGCTTTTCATCTCCGGTTGCAAAGGTCATGCCGTTTTTTTCGATAAGAGGCTGAAAAATCGGGAACTTGAACATCTTGCAGTTCAGGACTTTGAATCCGGTAAGATCATCGTGGATCTCTGGTACGTGAGCGATTATTCTTACTTCATTTCCAAGTTCTCTGAGGACTTTGGCTGTTCTCATACAAGTGACAGTGGTTCCGTTATTTGTGGAACCAAACATGTCAACGACAAAAGTAATGACCATAGATAACCTTCCTTATATTTACTCTTGGATTATATCGAGTAAAGACAAGGCTTGCAAATGCTTTATTTTGAAACAATTAAATAGCAAAACTATAACTATTCAAAATGAAAAACAAAAAGAAAGCAATTCTTTCAGATACTAAGAATTGCTTTCAATTGTACTTTTCTCCTTAGATCATTCCCAAAGCGGGGAATATTATGCCGTAGAGAAGGATTGACAGGAACTGAAGAAGGGTGGCGGCATTGACAAACAGATGGAAGATAGAATGAAAATAAGGAACGTTTTTGCCAATGGCAAACAGTATTGCTCCGACGGTGTAGGAGATGCCTCCGCCGATGAATAGCCAGGTTCCAGGTATGGTAAGAGTTTGGACGAGATAAGGATAGAAGAAGATGATTGCCCAGCCCATAGCTATATATAATGTATAAGAGACGATTTTGACGGGAATTTTGTCCATCATGGTTCCGTTAAGAGAGATACCTAGAGCCGCCATCAGGACAATCGATCCTAGAAGGACATAGTTGTAGGGGAAGATCTGCGTGAGCTGCATCAGGCAGACAGGAACATAGGTACCGGCTATCAGGACATAGATAGTGCAGTGATCGATGATCTGAAATACTTTCTTGGCCTTGTTGATGTGAAGAGCGTGATAGATTGAAGACATCGTATAGAGGAAGACGGAGCAGATGCCAAAGACAGTCATTGAAGTCACTGTCACTGGATCATTTTTGAAGATGACGGCACAGACGATGCCGACTACAAGAAAAATGACACCGAATCCGCCACCCACCATATGAGTGACGGAGTTGAAGATTTCTTCTCCTTTTGTATAACGGGGAAGCTTTTCCTGTTTTCTTTTCAATGCCAATTCTTCATTGGTAAGCGGTTTCTTTTCTTCCAGGTTATCAGTCAATACTTTGGAGTTTATCCATTCATCATTGTTTTCTCTTCTTCTCTTCTTTAATTCACAAAGAGATGAAGAAGTATTATTAATGATCTGTCTTCTTTCTCTGACATATTGTTCCTTACAGGTCAGTCTTTCCTTGTTTTTCAGATTAATTTGGTCCTCATATGCCTTCTTCAAAGTCGAGAGTTTGTCTTTTCTTTCTCTTAGAAGTTCTTCTTCATACTGGCGGTAAGCTTCTTTGTTTTCCATGAGATGTTCTCCTTAATACCATAATATTGTAAAGTAATTTGATTAAAAAGACATTGTTTTTATCAAAGAGTATAAATGTCAAAAAAGAATAAAGATGATACAATAAAAACAATGAGGCAAAAGAAAATGGGAAACACATTGATGTATGGTGCTATTATCGGTGACATCGTAGGTTCAGCCTATGAGTTTTCACCGGTCTTCAGAAATAAGCCTGAAAGCTTTGATTTTCCTCTTTTCTCTTCTTCCTCCGCTTATACCGATGACACCATAATGACCTGCGCCATCGCCTCTGCCTTGCTGGAGAAAAAAGATGTCAGTGAGACAATGCGTCAGTTCTCAAGGGATTATGTCTGTCAGTCAGGAGGATATGGGACTAGATTCCAGGACTGGCTCAATAATCCTAAAGCCGAAGCCTATAATTCCTGCGGAAACGGTGCCGGCATGAGAGTCAGCAGTGTCGGATACTTTGCTAAGAACGAAGACGACTGCATCCGTTTGTCTGACAAAGTCACAGAAGTCACTCATAATCACTATGAGGGAATGAAGGCGGCCCGGGTTGTGTCGCTTTTGATCTATCATTCGTTACAGGGCAAGGACCTTTCCTATCTTAGAAAGATTGCTGTCAGCAATTACAATATCAATTTCGACTTGGAAGAGCTGAGAAAGAATTACGAACATAGCGAGATCTGTCAGACCAGTGTTCCTGAGGCTCTTTACTGTTTCCTCTCATCCAAGAATTTCGAAGACTGTCTAAGACGGGTGAACTATATCGGCGGTGATACCGATACAATCGGTGCGATGGCCTGCGCTATAGCTAGTGCCTACTATCGTTCTATTCCTTCTTTTATGATCGAAGAATGCCGTAAACGTCTGCCTTCTTCTCTGCAGCAGATTATCGAAAACGTTCCTCTTCATCTCAAGGACAGAGAATAAAAACGAAGAATCGGGAAACCGGTTCTTTTTTCTTTACCGTTTCTTAACAATTATTAACAGCATCCAGATTTATCCCCGTTTTTCTTTCCGTTAAACTTGACCCGTATCAAATAAAGGACCAAGAAAATGAAAAGAAACAAAGGTATGCTGTCTTTAGGACTGTTAGGAATGATGCTGTTAGCAGGATGCGGTGAGTCAGTTACTTCTTCTGTAACTAGTGGAACTGAGGGAAGTTCTTCTGTTGTTGTCTTTGACTCAGCTAAGAAGATCGTCCCCTATACCAGAGATACTACTTCCGGTACAAGAGAAGGATTCATGCAGAAGATCGGCTTAAGTAATGCCAGCAAGGACGATTCGTCTTTGAAGACAACTGTTCAGCAGGTAACCTCTAACGGAGATATGGTTCAGAAGCTTGCGGCTGATGAATATGGAATCGGTTATTTCTCCCACGATTCTATAAGCGATGCCAAGGCATTAGGAGTAAAGACTCTGACTTATGAAGGAATCGAGGCAACTGAGAAAAACATCCTTTCGGGTTCTTATACCTTAAGCAGAAATTTCAACTACTGCTTTGCCCAGGAAACTGATTCCGTCAGGAAACTGATAGTCAGTGCCTTTGTCGCCTATATGGGAACAAGCGAAGGTTTGACCACTGTCAAATCAAATGGCGGTGTTGTCGAAATCAAGACAACTACTCCCTCCTGGAATGATATCAAGAACACTTATGATGGAATAGGCGACGATCATAGCAATGTGACTATCAACTTCGGCGGTTCGACTTCAGTTGAGAAAATAGCTAAGGCCTTAAGCGCAGATTTCAAAACCAGAGCCGGTAATTTCCAGGCTAACCACAACCATACCGGAAGCGGAGATGCCTATAAATCTACTCAGGGAGCTAATAAGCTTTCTTTGGATATTGCCTTTGCCTCAAGAGAATTCAAAGTAACTGACAGTGAGCCTTTGGCTGAAGGAACTTATGGAAGAGTCTGTGTCGATGGCATCGTTATTGGAGTACAGGATCAAAACCCGATTGAGAATATCACCGGAGAACAATGCCTTGCTATCTACTCCAAAGAAGGAACTTCGGAAGTCTGGTCTGATATCAAGTGATTTTCAGCTAAGCAAAAGCTTAGCCTTTATGAAAATGAATAATATAAGTTATTTAAGCAATCAAAGCGATACAGCAATATTTGAAAGGAAGAACAATTTAGATAAAATAATCAAAATTGTTCTTCTTTCAGTGACTTTACTCTGTTCTTCCGTGATTATCATCGTAACAGTATTCATCCTTTTCAAAGGCGTCCTTCCTTTTGTCAAGGACTATACTGAAAACGGGGAAACAGGTAAAGCCAGTCTGTCCTATTTCCTGACTGGACTTCGATTTAATAACGGCTATGACGCCGATTTAGGCAAATATCTGTACGGGGTGTTTTATCTAGTTGTCAATACGCTCTCACTCAATCTCGTAGCCGCCTTTATCTCAGTCCCGACAGCAATTCTGACGGCTTTATTCATATCTCATGTAGCTCCGAAATTCTTAGCCAGGATAATCCAATCGGGTGTGGATCTTTTGGCAGCCATTCCTTCAGTTATTTATGGTGTTTTCGGAGTCGGCGTGATTGTTCCCCTGATTAAGTCTTTGGCTAGAAACGTGTTCGGAAACAGTTCTTCTTCTGGTATCTCTCTTTTATCAGGGGCCATTATTTTGGCTTTGATGTCAATGCCAACTATGATTTCAGTAGCGGTTACAGCTCTTAAAGCTGTTGACGAAAACCTGATAAAAGGTTCTTTGGCTTTAGGGGCGAGTAAGGCTGAGACTAATTTCAAGATTTGCCTCAGAAGCGCTAAGTCCGGTATTTTTGCCGGAATTATCTTAGGTCTTGGAAGAGCCTTAGGAGAAGCGACTGCCATATCGATGGTCTGTGGTTCTCCGACTTACGGAATAACGACGGGATTATTTGATCCTACAGTGACTTTGACCAGTCAGATGCTTCTTTCTCTTGGAGAATGCATACCTGATTCCTTGAATTATGACATAAGGTTTTCAGCCGGGATTGCTCTGATGCTGATAATCATAGTTACTAATCTTGTTCTCAACGATATCAAGAATCACGTTTCTGATGCGGAGTCTAAGCCTTTGATGATAACAAGAGCTTATCTATTTATTAGACAGTATTCTTCCAAACTGAAAGCGAGAATTAAGAATTATGTCAGGTGATAACTCTTCTTTATCAGTCAATATGAAGAGAAAGATATCTCTGAAACTGAAAGACATATTGAGAACAGCTTCCACTTATCTGTTTTCTTCCTTTTCAATCATGGCATTGATTGCTATTGTCATTTTTGTTTTTTCAAAAGGTTATTCAACTCTGAGTTTGGATTTCTTATTCGGAGATTATCAAAGTGTTGTCTATAATGTCGAGACCAATATGGAAATCATCAAAAGCTCTAATGAGTTTTCCTATGAAGAGGGAGAAGACGAACACTTCTCATCCAGGTGGGGAATCGCCTTCAAAGATGAAAAAGACAATGAAGGCCTTCCGATAGTCTCAATAAGTTATGTAGATAGCAATTCTAATACTAATAATTGGATTGATAGTTCGGATTCTACTCCTTTTTCAATCAGGGAAGGACTGACAGTCTCTTCGGTACAGCTTTGGACGACTGATGACAAAGAGACAGCCTCAGTCGTAGTTCTTTCTTCCTCTGACGGAGCTTTGGCATTTGAAAAAGGGTTTGATTCCTGCGATTACCTGAAAGTCATGACTTTGTCCTATGGCGGAGGAGGAATCAGAGGTTCTCTGATTTCTACTCTCTATATGATTCTGATAACGATGTCTATCGCTTTGCCACTAGGTATCCTGGCGGCTTTGTTTTTAGGTGTTTTTTCCGACAAGATGGGAAAGACTGTCAATCGGTTATCAAAATTTCTGAGAAACATGATCGATATGATAACGGGAATTCCCTCCATAATCTTCGGTTTAGTAGGCGGTGTAATTTTTCTCCCTTTTGTCGGCGGAAAAGGAAATCTCATATCCGGTTCTTTGACTCTGGCCTGTATGATTCTTCCTATCATCATCAAGTCAACGGAAGAATCTATAAGGACTATTCCTAAAAGCATGTCCTTGGCCTCTTTGGCTTTGGGAGCCAGCGAAACCGAGACTGCTTTTAAGATTGTGATTCCTAATGCGCTCCCGGGTATTCTGACTTCGGCACTTTTAGGAATAAG
>DHDT01000073.1:6066-6656 GCA_002399505.1 Caryophanales bacterium UBA4869
CCTTTTAGGAATAGGTCGGGTTATCGGAGAGTCGGCAGCCTTGATTTACACTTCCGGGGCTTCAATCCAGGATTATATTATCCCAACTAAAGGCAGTGCGACTTTAGCTGTCCATATCTGGTCTCTGATGTCAGGTGACAGCCAGAACATCGAAGCCAGCTGTGCCGTATCAATCGTGATACTGTTTGTGATCTTGGTTCTAAGTATTCTGATAAAGATAGTTTCCAGTCGCTTTACCAGGTTCCAGAAAGGAAAATAATTATGGATATAACGGATGAATTGACAAATGACGCTTTGAAGAACAATCTAAATGAAATCGTCTTTAAAGCAGATAAACTGAATCTATATTATGGGAAGAAACAGGCTCTGACTGATATCGACATGAAGATATTCAAAAACCAGGTCACAGCATTGATCGGCCCTTCAGGATGCGGCAAATCAACATTCTTACGCTGCCTTAATCGGATGAATGACTTAATTGATGACTGCAGGATAATCGGTGACATCACCTTCTTAGGAAAGAATATCCGAGAGATGAATCCTATCTACCTGAGAACCAAAGTAGGAATGGTCTTCCAGCAGCCTAATCC
>DHDT01000073.1:6753-7052 GCA_002399505.1 Caryophanales bacterium UBA4869
ATGGTCTTCCAGCAGCCTAATCCTTTCCCTATGTCAATTTATGAAAACATCGTTTATGGACCTCGTCTTCAGGGTATCAAAAAAAGACAGGAACTTGATGAGATCGTAGAGAAATCACTTAAGGAAGCTGCTCTCTTTGAAGAAGTCAAAGACAGGCTGAAGACTAATGGTCTTTCTCTCTCAGGGGGACAGCAGCAGAGATTATGCATAGCCAGATGTCTGGCTATGAGACCGGATGTCATCCTGATGGATGAACCGACCTCGGCTTTAGATCCTATCGCTACTTCAAAGATTGAAGA
>DHDT01000073.1:7167-7346 GCA_002399505.1 Caryophanales bacterium UBA4869
ATCGCTACTTCAAAGATTGAAGAACTCATGAACAATCTCAAGAAAAACTACACCATTGTCATCGTCACTCACAATATGCAGCAGGCGACAAGAATCAGTGACTATACTGCCTTCTTCATGCTAGGAAGGCTAGTTGAATTCAATCAGACCGAGAACTTCTTCTCTCATCCTAAAGAGAA
>DHDT01000073.1:7478-13263 GCA_002399505.1 Caryophanales bacterium UBA4869
TTCTTCTCTCATCCTAAAGAGAAGGAGTCAAACGATTATATAACCGGAAGATTCAGTTAAAAGAGGAGAGTAAATTTATGTATAAACTTGATGAAGAGATAAATCGCATCAATGAGAAGATCTATCAGATGCTTTCAAAGTCGATAGAAAACTGTCGCATTGCCTTCTCATATTATCTTTCAGATTCTGGATATGATGAGAAAATCGTAATAGACGATGATGAAATCAATGCCCTGGAAAGAGAAATAGAATCTCTTTGCATGCAGGTGATGCTGAAAGAAAAAATCTACTCCGCCGACTTGAGAAAAGTAACTGGTGGCTTAAAGATGATTCAGGATATCGAAAGAATCAGCGACCACGCCTTTGATATCAAATGGATGAGCGATGACATCAAGAAACTCCATGATTTAGATAAGATCAGCGAAATAGAAGAGCTCATCTGCATTGTCAATTCCATGATCAAGGAAAGCATGACTTCTTTTGTGACTATGGATGAGACTTTGGCAATGAATGTCATCAGCGAAGATGACAATGCCGATAAGAAATATTGGCAGATTGTCGGATTATTGGCAGTCTTAGCTGATAAAAAAGAAATAACCTCTCTTAATTCCATCTATCAGATCCACATTGACAAATTCCTCGAAAGAATCGGAGATGAGGCGACAAATATTGCCGAATGGGTGATATATATGATAAACGGATACCACAAAGACAAGGTGATAATTTAAAATAGTAGAGTGAAAGAAAAGAGATAAACCAATATGTCATACCTGATTTATTCTGTCGAAGATGATTCTGACATCGCCAGAATCATCAATCTGACTTTGACTAAACAAGGATATACGGTGGAGACTTTTTCTACCGGCTCTCTTTTTCTGACTAAGATGAAAGAGAAAAAACCCGATCTTCTTCTTTTGGACCTGATGCTTCCTGACTATAACGGCTTTGACATCATTAGAAAGATCCGTTCCGACAAAACTAATGATGAAATGCAGATCATGATCGTCTCAGCCAAAAATCAGATCATCGACAAAGTAGACGGTCTTGACCTGGGGGCTGATGATTATCTTGAAAAGCCCTTTGATATCTTAGAACTGATATCAAGAGTCTCTGCCAAGTTCCGCCGCTATGAAAACCAACAGGTGGTGGAGTCTGGAAACCTCAGAATCGACAACAGAAAACATATCTGTCAGATACATGATAAAGAGATAAGTCTCACTAATGCCCAATTCACAATTCTCTTTACTCTGATGAAGAAAAACAATCAGGTAGTCAGTCGGGATGAACTTCTTTCCAAGCTCTGGGGAGACAGTCAGGCCTGTGAGTCTAGAACTATCGATGTTCATATCAATTCATTGAGATCAAAATTAGGTGAAGAAGGGAAAAAGATAGTCGCTGTCTACGGAATCGGCTATCGCTTTGTCTTATGAGTCAGAAAAGATACATCGGTGAGATAATCGCTTTCTGCACGAGCTTTCTTTTACTTTTTGTCTCATTCTTTTTAGTGGTCTTCTTCACCAGCCAAAGCAATACCGGCGAAGAGCTTTCAACTGACTTGCAGGTCGCCGAAAGCATATTTGTCGGAACTGATGCAAAGGTCACGGGTGAAAAGACCGTTGACAGTTTCAAAGGTGATGAAAACAGCAAAATACGTGTCAGCATCATTACTCGTGAAAGCGATAGCGATTATACGATAGTCTATGATTCGCAAGGTCTTTATGAGTCGACTGAGAAAGCCGATGAACTGGAAGCTGTTAACCTTGACAAAGAGGTGACCAGAAAATCCAGCTATGGCTATTCGATGATCTATAAAGCTATTAAGGACAAGGAGAATCCTCTTTATTATGTGAGAGTGGCTATCAAGGAAAGCACGGCCACTAGGCTATCTAAGAACTTCCTAATTTACGGATCGGTTATACTTTCAGTTTTACTTACCATGTATGTGTTTTATAAAGTCAACGAATATAAGAAATCGATCCGGCCTTTGAAAGAGCAGATACAGAGGCTTTCCTATGTGGCCGGCGAAAACAAGGAATCCTTTGATGACGGAAGCGACTTGTTTACGCTTACGGAATCAGTAAACAAAGTCTCTTCTTCTTTGGATAGAAAAATAACTGATCTCGAACGGGAAAGAGCCAAAACTCAGATGATTCTCGATTCTATTTCTCAAGGGTTCATGGCTTTGTCCGGTGAGGGTGAAATAGTTCTTTTCAATAAAAAAGCCGGCTCTATTTTCGGATATGAGGAAAAAGATGTCATTAATAAAAGATTTGATGTCTTAGTCTTAAACAAAGAATTTCAGAATAAGATTGAACTTTGCATCAAAACCAAGGAAGATAACCTTTCGTTTGATTATGAAAGACAGGGGCTGATCTATAAAGTCAGTATCATGCCTCTATCATATCCTCTGGATGACAGCTCAATATCCGGTCTTGCCATCCTCTTGATGGAAGTGACCAATGAGAGAAATCTTGCTAAGACCAAGAATGATTTCTTCAGCAATGCCAGCCACGAACTCAAGTCCCCTCTTACTTCAATTATCGGTTATCTGCAGATGATAGAGGAAGGCATACTGAGTTCTGAAGAAGATAAAGAAGAGGCGATTAAAAAGACCATCTTTGAAGCCAAGAGAATGAAAGACATCATCGCCGATATGCTGACTATCAATACTTTGGAAAACAAAGAAGGCAGGAATGTGGAGAACATAAATGCCAGAGATTCAATAAAACTAGCTTTAGACGGTCAGCTTCCGCCGATGAGAGAAAAGAAAATAGCCTTAAAAGCCGAATTGACTGATTATCAGTTGAAGGCTGACAGAAAAGACTTAGATAAGCTCTTCAGCAATCTGATTTCCAATGCCGTCAAATACAACAAAGAAGGCGGAAGTATCGTGATTAAGATGGATAAGGAAAAAAGGGAAATATCGGTCAGTGATACTGGAATCGGCATCAAGGAAGAAAACCTATCGCGGATATTTGAAAGATTTTACCGGGTTGACAATTCCCGCGGAAAAGACAACGTCGAAGGGACCGGCTTAGGTCTTGCTATTGTCAGACATACCTGTGAATTATACGGGTATCAGATCAAAGTAAATTCTGTTTTCGGACAGGGGAGTGAATTCATTATCAAGACAAACTGAGTTTTAATCTGTCTCTCTGGAATCAGAGAGAAAACGGTCTTCGTCAATATCACTTTCAGGACGTACTTTGCTGAAGTCCTTGAAATATCTGTAAGTCTTTTTGAGAAGAGAAGTAAAAGCCTTCTTAGTTTTAGGATCGAGCTTTTGAATCTGCTTGTAGATTTTAAAGAAAGACTGGATCTTGTGACGGCCAAGGTCAGCCATGGTTTTGATGTCGGTTCCAGAAACCAGGGAGAAGAGGGTCTCTATTAGAAGGTCCTTCTCATCGCCTGAAGACTGTTCGATCCAATCATTGAGAGTTTTAGCAGTCTGTGCAACTGAATCTTTCATTACGCCAGTGAGAAAACTGTCATTGACAACTTTCCAGCTGTACAAAGAGTGCTGCAAGAGCAAAACTGCATCAGACTGGATAATATGGGCTTTATAGTCTGTATCATAAATCTGTCCTATTATCGATTCTTCCGGAACTAGTTTATAAAGTTTTGCACGATTGTCCTGATAAGATAGCTTTCGGCGAAGATCTTGATTGAGACCCGGGCCATCCAGAGACACTACCTGGTCGATTCTCTTCTTAAATTTCTCTTTGAAGGTGAGATAAGAATAGAAGGCGAGATTGCCTCCTTTTGAATGACCGACTAAAGTGAAACGATTCTTTTTGAACCGAAATTTTCTGAAGATATCATTCAAGTATAGAGAGGCCCTGGTTTGAGCTGGTATGGGGGCTTTAGTTGCCATCTCAAAATCTTCTTTCCATCCTACCCAGCTAGAATCGGTTCCCCTAAAGGCTAGGATTATTCTCGAGTCTTCCAATTGAAAAGATACAGCAGCAAACTGTTCCGTTTCCTCTTTGGAAAAGACGGAACGGAAACCGAATACTTTGATATTCTGAAAACGGGGATTGCCAATCATTCCTAATACGAAGTCTCGATCTTCATCATTTTTGCCGGGTATGTCTAGAAACGAACTAATCTTATTGAGCTGATAAAAAGAAACCAGAGTTCTCTCAGAATTGAAATCTGGAAGGAAAACTCCAAAATTGAAATAGCTGAGTTTGGCAAAACAGGCCAAGTCCACTTCGGATAGAGGAAGAACAGAAAAAGGGCGGAATTCCTCATTTACATAAGTAGTAATGTTAGTGGTCTCTTTTTTCATAACCATATTGTAAAGCAATAGAAGAATGGTGACTAGTGCAAAGTATGTACAAAATTCGACAAAAAATGGCAAAAGTAATGCCAGTGTAAGGGCTTTTTGCTATTATTGTTTACGGAGACTGACAAACATGATAAAGAAACTGTTCAATGAGGGCTGGGCCTATCGCAGAGTCGGAGAAGAAAAATATATGGCTGTTACTCTTCCTCATGATGCCATGATCCATGAAAAAAGAAGCATTGATGCCAAAGGCGCACACAACATTTCATATTTTGAAGGCTTTGATTATGAATATGTCAAAGAATTCACACTTGACGAAGACCTGAAAGACAAAAAGATCGTCCTTGAATTCGAAGGCGTCTATCGGGAACCTGTTATTTATGTAAACGGAGTGGAAGCCGGCAGACGTGAATACGGCTATACAGATTTTTATCTGGACATCACCTCTCTGATAAAAAAAGACGGCGTCAACCAGATAAAGGTGTTAGCCCATAATAAAGAAGAGCCTAATTCCCGCTGGTATTCGGGATCGGGAATTTACCGTGATGTCTATATCTACGGCTTTGAGCAAAAGAGCATCGACATAGATGGAGTGAGACTTACTACAATTAGTTATCAGCCGGCCATAATAAAGACCGAAATAAAGACAAATGACAAAGGCCTTATATCTATTGATGTCTTAGATAATGAAGAAAAAGTTGTTTATTCTTCAAATATGGAAACTGACGGAAATTCCTCTGTTACTGTCGAACTTGAAAATGCCAGGCTTTGGAGTGAATCCAATCCTTATCTTTACACTTTCAAAATACGGTTTTACGATGATGTCCGTCTTATTCCCTTTGGCATCAGAAAGATAGAGTATGGACAGGAAGGTCTTTTGATCAATGGAAAGAGAACAATAATCAAAGGAGCCTGTATCCATCACGACAACGGTCTTCTAGGAGCCTGCGCCTATCCTTTTGCCGAAGAGAGAAAAATACGCATTCTCAAAGAAGCCGGCTATAACGCTATCAGAAGCGCTCATAACCCCTGCAGCAAAGCTCTTCTTGATGCCTGTGACCGTTTAGGAATGCTGGTCCTTGATGAATATGTCGACTGCTGGTATATCCATAAGACCAAGTATGATTACTCAACCTATGTGATGAAAAACTACCGCTCTGATTTGAAGGAGATGGTTGACAAAGACTATAACCATCCTTCGGTGATCATGTATTCCACCGGTAATGAAGTCAGTGAAACCAGTCAGAGCAAAGGCATAGCCTTTACTAAGACTCTGACCGAAGAACTTCATCGTCTTGATGGAACAAGACCGGTGACCTGCGGAATTAATATCTTCTTCAATTTCCTCTCTTCCATCGGATTCGGAATATATTCTGATAAGAAAGCTGACAAAGATTCTGAAAAGAAAGCCAAAGAAAAGAAAAAATCTGTCGGGAGCGAATTCTTCAACAAGCTTACGACGATAGCCGGCGCCGGTTTCATGAAGATGGGAGCCGT
>DHDT01000073.1:13378-14444 GCA_002399505.1 Caryophanales bacterium UBA4869
ATTCATGAAGATGGGAGCCAGCCTTCACGGGTCTGACGTCAAGACCAGAGACGCTTTCGCCAACATGGATATTGCCGGATACAATTACGGAATCAAAAGATATAAACACGATATCCGCCAGTATCCTAACCGTTTGATTTTGGGAAGTGAGACCTTTTGTGATGACGCCTATGATTTCTATGAGATGGCTAAGAAAAACAAGCGCATAATCGGTGATTTTGTCTGGGCCGGATTTGATTATCTTGGAGAAGTAGGCATTGGCTCTTGGACTGATGAATCTTACTGTGACAATGATTTCAGTCATCTGGTTGGCTGGGTCACTGCTGGCTCAGGAAGAATCGATATCACTGGCAAAGAACTCTCTGAGATGGCTTATACCAGGGTAGCTTTCGAAAAACAGAAGATCGCCATCGGAGTAATTCCACCCCGACACTACAAGATGAAGTACTCCGCTTCCGCCTGGAAGATGAGCCGTGCTGAAAACAGCTGGAATTATCCTGAAGACGAGGGCCTGAAAACCCAAGTTGAAGTATATAGCCGTGCTAAGAAGGTATCTCTCTTTGTCAATTCAAAGAAAGTCGGAACGAAGAAGTTCAAAAAGAACTGTCTGTTCACTTTTGATACCCGCTACCATAATGGAGAAGTTCTGGCTATCGGCTATGATGAAGACAACAAAGAAATTGCTAGGACTTCTCTGACGACTGGCAAAGGAAAGACAAGACTTGTCGCCACCTCTGAAAACCCCAAGATCAGAAAAAATGACTTAGCTTATATTCGTATCCGTTTAGCTGACGATGAATTGAAGACTCGCCCAGAAGAAAGAGCGATAATCGAAGCGACAAAGATTGAAAACGGCGAACTTCTGGGATTTGGTTCCGGCTGTTCTTATTATAAAATGAATTATGCCGACAACAATAAATCCGATACCTATTTTGGAGAATGTCTGATGATTGTAAAACCTTCTTCCAAGGGCACGATAAATATTGATCTTTCTTCTTCTTTCGGAAAGACTTCCTGCACTGTTGAAGTCGAATAATTAATTTTGAATAGCCAAGATTTGCAAAAG
>DHDT01000073.1:14566-22111 GCA_002399505.1 Caryophanales bacterium UBA4869
CGAATAATTAATTTTGAATTGCCAAGATTTGCAAAAGACAATTTTTATATGTGAAAGTAAGTTACAAAACGATTCTTTCGGCCAGTTTTTTCATATTGTCTTTTGATAAAAAGGCCATCACTTCATCAAAAGACTTGAATTCTTCATTCTCAATTGCTTTATAAATGCTGTTGATGAGGCGATCTTCTTCTTCGACTGACTGATAATCTTCTTTGTCATAGCCGTTAAGATTTTCTTCCAAGAGTGTGATGACGTATCTTCTCAAAAGACAGAGTATCGAGTCTTCTATCCAGTAGTCATGAATGGTTTTGGGTGATAGTTTTTCCATCGCCTTCATCTTCAAGTAGAGCGGAAGTGCTTCTTCAGTTGAATGATAGATATCGAAGAAAGAGTAATCATATTTTTCCTGAGGGGCTTTTTTTTCTGCGTATTTGAAGGCGTCGAAAGGAATGATGTTGATCTTTTCTCTGTATTCGAAATGCGGCAGGATGATTTCCCTGAAAAGACGGATTACTTTATTGTCTTTTTCAATCACATCTATTCTGCTTACGCTTTTCTTCAGTGAACACATATAGGCAAAATACCCTAGACCTAAACCATAAGTGACTACTTTTCCACAGGCTTTTCTTATCGGTTCTCTCATGGTGTTGATCTCATGAGGAGTGATGCTCATCCAAACCTGGGAGTTTTCTTCGACTGTAAGATAAGGTGACTTTCTGTTGAAGAAGCCTAAAGGTGATTTTTCTGAATAATAATTTGTTTCGTCAGCTTCGATATCGTCAAAGAGGAAGCCTTCGTAGGGAGCGAAGTAGTTGTCTATGAGTCTCCAATTTCCGAAACTGAAGTCGTGAATTTGTATTCTCTTAGAATAAGGGTTATCAGAAAAAGACTGGTAATCCATTCTCTTGCAGCTGCCAAAGGAATTTCGTCTTCTCATCATTTTCAGTTCATCATCGTTTGGATCGACATCCAGATATTCCAAGAAGGCTTCTTCAAAGCACTCCTCTTCATCGCTGTTTTCTTTTTCCTTCTCACGGATGATATCCGATGTTATTGAAGTATACCCCTCAGTCAGGTATTTGTTTAAAAGATCAGAACATTGAATGTTCCTGTCTTTCTGTTCGAATAGACGGAGCATCTCTTTTTGGTCTTTTTCATTTAATGATATTTTCATACGATGATTTTAATACAATCATGTCTTAGGTCATAGACCAAAATGTCAAACGGGATTATAATTTAGATAAAAGAGAGAAACAGGGCATGGAATATGGTTTTGCCTTAGGCGGAGGCGGAGCAAAGTCTTTTGCTCAGCTAGGCGCTATTAAAGCCTTTGCTGAATGCGGCGTTTTACCGTCCTATTTTTCTGGTTCCAGCATGGGAGCCGTCAATGCCGTCCTTCTGTCAGCCGGCTACAGCGTCCGGGAAATCATATGTTTCTATAAGAAGAAGAAAAGGTTCGGACTTTTCAGGCTGGGTTTCTTCAAAGTCGATAACAGGCCTTTAGCCAAGGCCTGTCTGGAGTTATGTTCTTTGAAAGGCTACCGCAATCTCGAAGACCTGCCAATCAAGGTTTATATACCGACCACACTCCCAGATTCTGGGTTACGGATAATTTTGAGAAAAGGAAGAATCGACAATGTGATAGCTGCTTCTACTTCCTCCTACCTGATAAGAAAGTACCTGGTGAATGATATTGCCATCAAAAAGCAGATAATCGAACAGACGGAAGGTGTTATCGGTCACGGCCGTGTTCTCTACCTTAAGGACAGCTGCTATAGCTCTAATGTTCCTTTTGAACTTCTGAAGCTGATCAGAAAAGAAAACCCGTCCTTTGATCAAAAGAATTATTTCGACATCGCTTTTGATGTCATCCCTTCCTTTAAGAAAACCTATTTTGTCGGTTTGGACTCTTTCAATCTGAAAATTCTTGCCAATGACCATAACCGATTCCTTTTTTTCAGCGAGGAAAACAAAGGCCTGTATCTGAAACTTGATTTTGGCATCAGTCAGACTGAATTTACCAAAAAAACAATAAACAGAGGAGTCGGCGACGGATATAAATACGTTATGAAGATAATAGAAGAACGGAAAATGAAAAAATAATCTGTTTGGGAACGCCATTAAGGGTTGCAATATCAAATGATACTATATATCCTTATATATACGTTTTGAAATTGCTCAAAATATTAATAAAAAAAACGTTGACACAGGGTCCTTGGAATAGTAAACTATAAAACGCTGAATGCCATTTCAGCCCGTATTGACGTGTGAAGTTGCCGAAACGCCGACAAAGGTTGTCACGCTTCGGGTAATTCATACCGAACGGATGCTCACACTAGATCGTGAGCAAGGAAGGAAACACATCACAATGGCAGAAAACAAAACAATTCGTGTTCGTCTCAAGGGCTATGATCACGCAGTCCTTGATCAGGCGGTCGCCAAGATCGTCGAAGCCGCCAAGAAGACTGGCGCTCAAGTAGTCGGACCTATTCCGCTACCTACTGAGAAGCAGATCTTCACAATCTTACGTTCTCCGTTCGTCGATAAGGATTCTCGTGAACAGTTCGAAATCAGAACTCACAAGAGACTCATCGACATCAACCGCCCGACAAAGCAGACTATCGATGTTCTCAAGAATCTCGATCTTCCCGCTGGTGTCGATGTTGAGATTAAGCTCTAAGGAGGAGGCCACATCTTATTATGAAATCAATAATCGGAAGAAAAATCGGAATGACCACCGTCTTCAACGAAGATGGCATCAGCTACCCGGTAACAGTCGTTGAGGTCTTACCCAACGTTGTACTTCAGAAGAAGACCAAGGCTAAGGACGGTTATGAAGCCCTTCAGATTGGTTATGAAGACAAGAAGGTCAGCCGCGCTAACAAGTGCGAGCAGGGCATCGTCAAGAAAGCCAATACTGCTCCCAAGTATGTTATCCGCGAATTAGACGGCGACGAAATCTATGGAAATCATGAAGTAGGTTCTGCCGTTGATTGTTCTATCTTCTCTGCTGGTGAAATCATCGATGTCACCGGTATGAGCAAGGGTCATGGATTCTCTGGCGTCATCAAGAGATACCATGCCACCATCGGACCTAAGGGTCATGGTTCCGGCTATCACAGACAGATCGGTTCCTTAGCTACCAACGGAAGATGCAACAACCGTGTCCACGCTGGCAAGAAGATGGGCGGACAGTGGAGACCTAAGACCAGAACTGTTCTTAATCTCGCCGTTGTCTCTGTCGATCCTTCTAAGAACTGCCTCGTCATCAAGGGCTCTGTCCCTGGACCGGATCTCTCTATCATTAAAATCAGATCCGCTGTCAAGAAGGGCAAGCCGATGAATATCGGCAACATCGTCGATTATGGCAAGGAATCTATTGCCGATATCGAAAAGAAGAACGCTGAAGCTTTGTCTAAGATTGCTGTTAAGGCTGAAGAGAACTCCGGTAAGAAGCGTACCGCCGTCTCTAACAAGGCTCACAGCAACGCCAGCAAGTAAAGCGGGTAAGGAGAAACACTATGGCTAACGAAAAAGAAAACAAGAACCTCACCTGGCCGGTCGTCGACTATAAAGGCGCCAAGGTCGGAGAAGTCGTTCTTCCTGGCTATCTCTTCAATGCTGACATCAACGAAGTCGTCGTTCAGAGAGCTGTCAGAGTCGACTTGGCTAATCGCCGTGTCGCCACTGCCTGCACCCTCGACAGAGCTAACGTTCACGGTTCCAACCGCAAACCTTATGCTCAGAAGGGAACTGGCCGCGCTCGTGCCGGTACTACCAATTCTCCGCTTTGGAGACATGGCGGTGTCGTTCATGGACCGGATGGCAATCAGAACTTCAAGCTTAAGATGAATAAGAAAGAATATGCTATCGCCTTCTCTTCTGTCATGTCTGACAAGGTTAAGGAAAAGGACCTCATCGTCATCGATGACAAGCCCTTCGATAGTCACAAGACCAAGGATCTCGTCGAAGTTCTTAAGGCCCTCAAGGCTGACAAGAAAACCCTCATCATTACCCTCAACGCCGATGAGAACCTCAGCTTAGCCGCCAGCAACCTTCAGAATGTCCATGTCTATGGCTCTGATAACTGCTCCGTCTATGATGTCTTGAATGCCGACAAGCTCATTCTCTCTAAGGGTGTCATCCCGACTGAAGAGGACGAAACTGAGGAGGAAGCTAAGTAATGGCTGAAGAAACAAAGAAGACCGAACAGGTCGCTTCTGAAGCTGAGAGCAAGAAAGCTCCTGCCAAGAAGGCTGCTAAGAAGACCGCCGCTAAGGCTGAACCCACCAAGGCTGAGAAATTAGCTGAGAAGGGTGTCAAGGCTACCGGCGAATTCAAATACCGTGCCGCTATCATCAAGGACTTCTCCATCATCAAGCATATGATCGCCACCGAAGAAACACGTCGTCTTCAGGCTGAAGAGAACGCACTTGTCTTCGCTGTCGATACCAAGGCTACCAAATCCGAAATCAAGAGAGCCGTCCAGGCTATCTTCTCTGCTAAGGTCAAGAGCGTAAACACTGTTCACGTAATTCCTAAGAAGAAGAGAGTCGGCCGTTATGTCGGAACTCTTGCCGCTTACAAGAAGGCCATCGTCAGATTCGATTCTTCCTTCGATTTAGGAAAGATCACTGATGCCATCGCCTCCGAAGAGACTAAGGCTACCAAGGCTGATAAGGCCGAAGATAGCGAAAAGAAGTAAAGAAAGCACATTATAGGAGAAAAGTATGGCAATCAAACAATATAACCCGCTTACTCCGGGCATGAGACATCTCACCACCTTAGCTACCAATGATCTCACTAATAAGGCTCCTGAAAAGGCTTTGACTAAACCGCTGAGCAAAACCGGCGGAAGAAATAACCAAGGCTACATCACCTGCCGTCACATCGGCGGTGGTAACAAGAGAAAGTACCGTATTATCGACTTCAAGAGAAACGGTGAAGAAGTTTCGACCGTCAAGGCTATCGAATATGATCCTAACAGAAACTGCCGTATCGCCTTAATCGCCAACCAGTATGGTGTCAAGCGTTATATCATCTGCCCTAAGGGCTTGGTGGTTGGCGCCAAAGTCACCGATGGCAAAGTCGGCGAAATCGCCAATGGCAACTGCATGGAAATCAACGCTATCCCTGAAGGTATCATGATTCACAACATCGAGTTAGAACCTGGCAAGGGCGGACAAGTCTGCCGTTCTGCCGGAACTGGTGCTCAGATCTTAGGTAAGGAAGGCAAATACGCCATCTTAAGATTAGCCTCCGGCGAAGTCAGAAAGTTCCTCTTAACCTGCAGAGCCACAATCGGCACTGTCGGCAATGAAGACTTCAACCTTGTTCACAAGGGCAAGGCCGGTAAGACTCGTTGGTTAGGCGTCCGTCCTACTGTCCGTGGTGCTGCCATGAACCCTAACGACCATCCGCATGGTGGTGGTGAAGGTAAGTGCCCTGTCGGCCACGATGCTCCTAGATCACCTTGGGGCAGAAGACTCATGGGTGTTAAGACCCGTTCCGATAAAGCCAGAAGCAACCGTCTGATTGTCAGACGTCGCAACGGCAAGTAAACCAGGAGGAGAATGACAAATGTCAAGAAGTCTTAAAAAAGGACCGTATTGCGATCCTAAACTCCTGAAGAGAGTTCAGGAACAGAACGAATCAGGTAAGAAAGAAGTTATCAAGACCTGGAGCCGTCGCTCCACTATCTTCCCCGAATTCATCCAGCATACAATCTCCGTTCACAATGGCCGCGCCTTCGTGCCGGTCTATGTAACCGAGGATATGGTCGGTCATAAGTTAGGCGAATTCGTCTTCACTCGTACCTTCACACATCACAGATCCGGTTCTGATACCACTACCGAATCTGCCCCTAAGGCTGCAGCTCCTAGTGCTGCCAAGAAGTAAGGAGACTGAACAATGGCTGAAAATGAAAATAAAGTAACCGAAGAAGTCGTAGCTCCGGCTGCCCCTGCCAAAAAGGCTCCTGCTAAGAAGACTGCTGCCAAGAAGGCTGCTGCCCCTAAGAAGGCTGCCGCTCCTAAGAAGGCCGCTGCTCCTAAAAAGGCCGCTGCTTCTAAGAAGACAGCTACGAAGGCTGAAGAGAAGAAAGAGGAAAACAAACCTCTTAGAACTGAAGCCAAAGCTGAGTTGCTCAATTACGGCGTCACCCCTAGAAAGGTCCGCTTAGTTGTCGACTTAATCCGCGGCAAGGATCTTCCTACCGCTTATGCTATCCTCGAAAACTGCGAAAAGCTCTGCGCTCGTGATGTTGAAAAACTTATCAAGTCTGCAGCTGCTAATGCTATTAACAACTTCCATATGGATGAAGATAGCTTATTCATCGCCACTATCGAAGTCGGCGATGCTGCCAAACTCAAGAGAATCCTTCCCAGAGCTAAGGGCTCTGCCAGTGGATTAGTCAAGAGATGGTGCAATATCTACGTTACTGTCAAGAATCGGGAGGCCAAGTAAAAACATGGGTCAGAAAGTCAATCCAAATGGACTTCGCTTAGGTATCAACCGCGAATGGTCCAGTCATTGGTATGCCGATAAGAAGACCTACTCGGTCTATCTCAAGGAAGATATCGCCATCAGAAAGTTCCTCGAGCCCAAGCTCGACACTCTCGGTGCCGGTCTCAGCCACGTCGATATTGAAAGAATCAAGAAGGACATCACTATTTCCTTATATGTATCTCAGCCTTCCTTGGTCATCGGTACTGATTCCGCTACTATCAAGAGCATCAAGGCCACTTTGGTCAAGATCCTCAAGAAGAACGCTGACAATATCAAGATCAACATCGTCGAGATCAAGAATCCCGACCTCGATGCCGTCTTAGTCACCAAGGACATCAGCAAACAGCTTCAGGAACGTGCCTCTTACCGTATGGTCTGCAAGAAGGCCATTCAGAGAGTCATGAGAGCCGGAGCTATGGGCTGCAAGACCATGGTCAAGGGCCGTATCGGCGGTGCCGAAATTGCCCGTTATGAAGAATACCGTGAAGGTGTTCTCTCACTTCATACTCTCCGTCAGCCTGTCGATTATGCTCTTACTCACTGCCAGACAACTTATGGTGTCATCGGTGTCAAGTGCTGGATCGCTCTCCCTGAGAACTATAAAGAATTAAGAGAACGTCGTCCTGATGAAGGACGTATGGGCCGTGGTCGTTTCGGAGATAGAAATCGTCGTCCTTTCCGTCCTAACAGCTTCGGCAATAAGCCTGCTGCTCCTGCCACTACTCCAAATCCTGGCAAAGACAGCGACAACAAAACTGCCGATACGAAAGGAGAATAACCAATGTTACAGCCTAAAAGAACCAAGTGGCGCAGAAGCCACTTAATCTGGCCCAAAGCTGCCGCTAGCCGTGGCAACACTGTCGCCTTCGGAGAATATGGTCTTATCGCCACTGAGGCGGGCTATATCTCTAACCGTCAGATCGAGTCAGCCCGTGTAGTCCTCTCACGTTTCACCAAGAAGACCGGTAAGCTTTATATCCGTGTATTCCCTTACTTAGGAATCACCAAGAAGCCTGCTGAAGTCCGTATGGGTAACGG
>DHDT01000073.1:22246-37626 GCA_002399505.1 Caryophanales bacterium UBA4869
AGACCTGGGATGCCGTCATTGAGAAGGGTGCTATCATGTTCGAGATCGGCGGCGTCGCAGCTGCTGATGCCATGGAAGCTCTCCATCAGGCCGGCTACAAGCTCTCCGTCACCAGCCGTGTCGTCAAGAAAGGCGAGGAGATCAAGTTATGACAATTGAAGATGTAAGAAAATTATCTGATAAAGACCTCTCCGCTAAGGTCTACGAACTGAAAGAGTCCCTCTTATCACTCCGCTTCCAGGCTAAGGCCGGTCAGCTCGATAACGGTGCGAAGATCACTTCCTGCCGCAAGGATATCGCAAGATGTCTGACTGTCGAAAATGAACGTAAGAATGCTTCAGCTGCTAAAGCTGAGACTAAGTAAAGGAGGAGGTCACAATGGCTACTGAAAATGAACAGGTCAATAAGACCTCTACTACTAGAAGACGCCTTCAGGGCACTGTCGTCTCTAACAAGATGGAGAAAACCATCGTTGTCGAGACTGAGAACTACAAAGCCCATCCTATCTACAAGAAGCGTGTCTCTATTCGTAAGAAGTACAAGGTAGATGACAGAAACAACAGCGCCAAGCCTGGCGATGTCGTTATCTTCGAGGAATGCCGTCCTCTGTCCCACGATAAGCGTTTCCGTCTTGTCTCTATCGTGAAGAAGGGAGAGTAATCCATGGTTCAGAATGAAACTAACCTGGTGGTCGCCGATAATTCCGGAGCCCGTTCCGTCCGTGTCTTCCGTCTCTTAGGCGGAAGCTTCAGAAAGAGCGCTGGTGTCGGAGATGTCGTCGTCTGCGCTGTCAAGGATGCTATTCCTAACGGCAAGGTCAAGAAGTCTGACGTCGTCAAAGGCGTCATCGTCCGTGTCAAGAAGGGTTATCAGAGAAAGGATGGTTCCACCATCCGCTTCGATGACAATGCTGTGGTCCTCATCAACGAAGATGGTTCACCTAAGGGTACACGTGTATTCGGACCTGTTGCCCGTGAACTTCGTGAGAAGGGCGATAAGTATATGAAGATCGTCTCATTGGCTACTGAGGTTCTTTAATCGCAAGGAGGATTGAATTAATGAAAATCAAAACTGGCGATAAGGTAATCGTCATCAGCGGTGAATTCAAGGGCAAGACCGGCAAGGTCATCAAAGCCCTCCCCAAGGACAACCAAGTTGTCGTTGAGGGCATCAACGTCAAGAAGAAGCATGTTAAGCCTACCCAGGCTGATCCTAAGGGTTCAGTCAAGGATATCACCTGCCCTATCTATGTCTCCAAAGTCGCTTTAGTCGATCCCAAGACCGGCAAAGCCACTAAGGTCGGATATAAGATGGAAGGTGATAAGAAAGTCCGCTTCGCTAAGAAGAGCGGTACTTCCATCAAGTAAGGAGAGATATAATGGCTGAAGAAAAGAAAAACGGTGTTTCCGTCAAAAAAGCTCACAACCAAGGCGCCCAGAAAGCTAAGTTCATCTCCCGTCTTGAGGAGAAGTACACTTCTGAAATAGCCCCGGCTATGATGAAAGAATTCGGATATAAGTCCATCATGGAATGTCCGAAGCTTGTCAAAGTCATCCTCAATATGCGTTTAGGTGAGGCTGGCGGCAATGAGAAGAATGTTGAAGAAGCTGTCAAGGAAATGGAAACCATCTCCGGTCAGCATCCGATCGTCACTCGTGCTAAGAAGTCTATCGCTAACTTCAAGCTCCGTGAAGGAGTCCCCGTTGGCGTCAAGGTCACCTTAAGAAAGATCCGTATGTATGATTTCCTCGATAAATTCGTCTCTATCGATCTTCCCCGTGTTCGTGACTTCAGAGGTATCAGTAAGGATTCCTTCGATGGACGTGGAAACTATTCCACCGGCATCAAGGAACAGCTCATCTTCCCCGAGATTCAGTATGATAAGGTCAGCCGTACCCAGGGTATGGATGTCATTATCGTCACGACCGCCACGACAGACAAAGAGGCATATTTCCTGCTTTCAAAGCTCGGAATGCCCTTTGTTAAGTAAAGGAGGAGTTAATCGATGGCAAGAAAAGCATTGATCGTCAAATGCGCTAAGCCGGCTAAGTATTCCACTAGGAAATACAACCGCTGCTCACGCTGTGGACGTGTTCACGGAATCATCAAACAGTTCGGCATCTGCCGTATCTGTCTTCGTGAAATGGCATATAAGGGCGAAATCCCCGGTATGCATAAGTCTAGCTGGTAAAGAAGAAAGGAGAACAAAGAATTATGGTTAATGATACCATCGCTGATATGCTCACCCGCATCCGCAACGCAAATCTCAGCAAATCCGAATCCGTCGCTCTCCCGACTTCCAAGACCAACGAACAGATCGCCAAAATCCTCAAAAATGAGGGTTTCATCAACGATTTCGCCGTTTCTCAGGAAGAGGGAAAGCCTTACAAGACTTTAACTCTTAATCTGAAGTACGATTCACGCGGCAACCGTGTTATCACCGGTATCCGCAGAATATCCAAGCCGGGTTTACGTGTCACTGTCTCTGCCGACAAGCTTCCCAGAGTCTTAAATGGCTTAGGAATCGCTATCATCTCTACTTCCAGCGGCATCATGACTGACAAGCATGCTCGTAAGATCAACGTTGGCGGCGAAGTGCTCGCCTACGTCTGGTAAGGAGGGGTTTGGAAATGTCAAGAATCGGAAGAATGCCTATCGCCATCCCGGAAGGCGTCACCATCACAGTCAACAACAATGTCGTGACCGTCAAGGGACCTAAAGGCGAACTTACTAACAAGTTTAATCAGCATCTTGGCTTCGAGACCAAAGATGGCCACTTCCATGTCACTCGTCCTAATGATTCCATTAAGATGAGAATGAATCATGGTACTGCCCGTGCCCTTATCAATGATATGGTCAACGGTGTCACAACTGGCTTCACCAAGACTCTCGAAATCAAGGGTGTCGGTTATCGTGGTGAGATGAGAGGAAATGATCTCGTCTTACACGTTGGCCACTCTCATGAAGATGTCGTCCATCCTATCGATGGCATCGCCATCTCCATCAAACAGGCTTTCATTACCGTTACCGGTATTGATAAGCAGAAAGTCGGACAGATGGCTGCAGTCATCAGACATGTCCGCAAACCTGAATGCTATCATGGCAAAGGTATCCGTTATCAGGGTGAGGTTGTCGTACTTCGTCAGCCCGCTTCTGCTAAGAAGTCTGCTGTCGGTGCTGCTGCTCCGGCTGCTAAGTAAAGGAGGAGAAATTAATGTATACTGCTTTTGACAGAAATGCACAAAGATTACATCGTCACGTCAGAATCAGAGCTAAGGTCTCCGGAACTGCTGATCGTCCTAGGATCTCAGTGTTCCGTTCCAACAAGTTCATCTATGCTGCTCTGATCGATGATGTCGCTCATAAGACTCTCTGCTCCTCTAGTAGCGCTAAGCTCAGTTTAGACAATCCCTCAAACGTCGCTGCTGCTACGGCTGTCGGTGAAGACTTAGCCAAAAAGGCTAAGGACCTCAAGATTGCCAAGGCTGTCTTCGATCGTTCCGGCTATCTCTATCACGGTCAGGTGAAAGCCCTGGCTGATGCCTGCCGCGAAGGCGGCTTAGCCTTCTAAGGAGAAGAACATGGAAGAAAACAAAAATATTGCTCCGGCCAGTGCCGGTGCCGCTAAGACTGATTCTGCTAACCATTCCGCCCGTCCCAATGGCCGCTATAACAATGGCGGACGTCCTCAGGGACAGAGAGATGGCCGCAAATTCGGAAACCGCGGACGCTTTGGAAGAAGAGACGAGGAGAAGCTCTATGACGAGAAAGTCGTCAAGATCTCCCGTGTTGCTAAGGTCATCAAGGGCGGCAAGCGTGTCAGATTCACTGCTTTAGTCGTCATCGGCGACCACAAGGGCAAATTCGGCTATGGCTTAGGAAAGTCCAACGAAGTTCCGGATGCCATCAAGAAGGCTCTTGCCGCAGCTAGAAAGAATATGTTCAAGATTTCGATCGCCAAGGGCGATACCATCACTCATACCGTTATCGGTCACTTCGGAGCTACTAAGGTCTTCTTAAAACCTGCTCCTGCCGGTACTGGATTGATCGCCGGTGGTGCTGTCCGTGCCATCTTAGAGTTATCAGGCGTCAAGAACGTCTTCTCCAAGATCTATGGCAGCCGCACTCAGAACAACTGTGTCAGAGCCACCGTCGATGGCTTAGGACAGCTCAAGACATTCGCTAATGTCCAGCTTGTCCGTCACGGCGTTGATATTAACAAGAATGCTGAAGAAGCCGCCAAGGCTCCTGAAGCCAAGTAAGGAGGAGTATACCAATGGAATTAAGCAATCTTAAGATCGCCAAAGGTTCCCGTCACTTACCCAAGAGAGTCGGTTTAGGTATCGGCTCTGGTATGGGAAAGACCTCCACCAGAGGTCAAAAAGGTCAGGGTGCCCGTCAGGGACGTAAGGTTCCTGAAGGTTTCGAAGGCGGACAGTTACCTCTTTACAGACGTCTGCCTAAGCATGGCTTCACTTCACCTAACCGCGTCGCTTACTTACCCGTCAACATTGAGGATTTAGAAGAAGTCTTCGAGGATGGCGCTGTCATCAACAACATCACCTTAGTCTGCGCTGGAATCATCAAGAACTTCAACAATCCTATCAAGGTCTTAGGAAAGGGCAAACTCACTAAGAAGTTCGCCATCTCCGCTCAGGCCTTCTCTAAAGGTGCTAAGGAAAGCATCGAAAACGCCGGTGGCAAGGCTGAAGTCCTTACTCTTAAGGATGCCAGAATCGCCGCTCGTGAGTATCTTGCCAAATTAGATGCCGCTGATTCTCAAAACGAAAAGGTTTCTGAGGACAAGTAATGAAAAAGGTAGCCGCATTTTTCCATAACAAGGAAGTTCTTAACCGTGTACTATTTACGTTAGCAATTTTCCTTGTCTTCAGAATCGGATCGGCTATCACAGTTCCGGGTGTCACTGTCAAAGAGGACATCTGGAGCGACACCACTTCCAATTTCTCACTGCTGAATATGATGGGTGGCGGCGCACTTCAGAACTTCTCTATTCTTGCGTTAGGTGTCTCACCTTACATCACCTCCCAGATTATCGTTCAGCTGTTATCGATGGATGTACTTCCATCCCTGACATCAATGACAAAGGAAGGCGAAACCGGAAGAAAGAAATTAGACGTTGTCACCAGAATGCTCTCAGTCGTCTTAGCCGCCGTTCAGGCTTATGGTATTATCGTCTCTCTCTCCAACTCCGATGGCATCAGCTTAGCTGATACTTCGGCCTGGGGATATGCCAAGATCATCATCTTCATGGTGGCTGGCACGATGATGCTTAACTGGATGGGTGACCAGGTGACTGACAAGGGTATCGGAAACGGTATCTCCATGCTGATCTTCGCTGGTATCGTCTCTTCTCTTCCTAGCCAGATAACCACTGCTTTCACTACTTACTTAGGCGACAAGGTCAATACAGGTGATGCTACTCTGATTCTTGAAGGATCAGTTCAAATCGCAGTCTATCTCCTAGCGTTCATCCTTATCGTGGTCTTCGTTACCTTCATTGAGAAATCAGTTAGAAAGCTGCCAGTCAGCCACTCTAACACGAGTCAGTCTACTGACTCCAATTCTATTCAGTCCTCCTTCCTTCCCATCAAGGTCAATGCCAGTTCCGTCATGCCTGTCATCTTCGCTTCCTCTATCATGGTTGCGCCTTCGATTGTCATCTCCCTCTTCTCCGGTGGTGATACACCTGCCTGGGCTAAAACCCTCGAAGATGTCTTCAACTATCAGAAGATGACTCAGATGACCGACAGTTTCTCCTTCCCCTGGGGTCCCATCATCTACGCTGTGCTCATCATCGCCTTCTCCTACTTCTATTCACAGCTGCAGATCAATCCTGAGAGAATAGCTGAGAACTTCCAGTCGAGCGGCACTTACATCACCGGCATCAAGCCCGGAACTGAAACCGAAAGATACATCTCGAGAATATTGAGCCGTATCACCTTCATCGGAAGCTTATCCCTTACCATCATCGCCTTGATTCCTGTCATCTTATCCCTGACAGGAGCTGTTCCCTCTTCCTTGTCTTTAGGCGGTACTGGTCTCATCATCGTCGTCGGCGTCGCTCTCGAAATCAACAACCAGATATCGGGAATCTTAGCCGGTCACGGTTATGCTGAAAGCGAAATGTAAAGGAGAAAACTGAATGAAAAATCTGAATCATCCGTTGAATATTATCCTTATGGGTCCCCCTGCCGCTGGCAAGGGAACCCAATCCGAGCTTATCGTCAGAGAATTCGGCATCCCTCACATCTCCACTGGCGATATGTTCCGCAGCGCTATCGAGAACAAGACCAAACTCGGTTTGGAGGCTCAGGCCTTCATCTCCGAAGGAAAGCTTGTTCCTGACAGTGTCACCATCGGCCTTGTCGAAGAGAGATTAGGCCAGAAAGACTGCGAGAAGGGATTCCTCCTCGATGGCTTCCCCCGTACCATTCCTCAGGCTGAAGCCCTAGAGAAGATGTTAGGCTCTCAGAACAGAAAGCTTAGCAAAGTCATCCTTCTTGTCGCTGACGATAAGGAGTTAGTGGAACGCATTTCTTCCCGTCGTGTCTGCCCTAAATGCGGTGCCTCCTATAACTTGAAGACCAAGAAGCCTCAAAAGGACGGAATCTGTGACAGCTGCGGTTCTGAATTGATCCAGCGTCCTGATGACCGTGCTGAGAGCTTCGTTGTCCGTCTTGACGCCTACAGCTCTAAGACCCTTCCGCTTGTTGAATTCTACAAGAAGAAAGGCATCTTGGCTGAAGTTGACGCCCTCAAGGACATCGATGAGGTCTTCGCTGATGTTGATAAGGTACTTTCAGAGGCCAAGTGATGATCTCAATCAAAACACCTAGAGAACAGGAAATGATGAAGGCGGCGGGACTGAAATTAGGAGCGATCTTCGATTTGCTTCTTCCTGAAATCAGACCAGGCCGTACCACGTATGAGATCGACAAGCTGGCTGACAGATTTATTCGGGAATCAGGCTGCAAAGCATCCTTCAAAGGATTCGACGGCTTCCCCGGTTCAGTCTGCACCTCTGTGAATGAAGTCCTGATTCACGGAATTCCCTCCAAAAACGTCATCCTCAAGGACGGTGATATCCTCAGCATCGATATGGGAAATGTCGACACGACAGGTTTCCAGGGCGATGCCTGCCGGACCTTCACTGTAGGAAGTGTCTCCGATGAAGCGAGTAAGCTCATCCGCTGCACCGAAGAGTGCTTCTATGAAGCCTATAAGATATGTAAGCCGGGAGTTCACCTCTATGAAATCTCCAAAGCCATTCAGAGAACAGCCGATAAATACGGCTTTGCTCTCTGTAAAGAATATGGCGGTCACGGCTTAGGCAAAGACATGCACGAAGATCCCTTCATCTACAACTACTATTCGCCGGAATTGGGACTTGGTCCCTTCTTACGTCCCGGCATGTGTCTTGCCATTGAACCCATGGTATTGTCGGGGTCTTCTGAGATAAAGACTCTTGATGATGGCTGGGGTGTAGTATCAGCTGACGGAAAACTCACTTGCCATTATGAGAACGATATCATCATCACTGATGATGGCGCTGTGATCACTTCTGTCGATTCCAATGTCAGACGACATCTCAATGAATTGGAGAAACAAGAATGAGCAGAGAAGATTTCATCAAGATGGAAGGGACGGTTCTCGAGTCCCTACCCGCCGAGAAATATTCGGTACAACTCGACGGAGGTGCAGTGATCAGAGCCAGGATCTCAGGTAAGATGAGGATGAACAAGATCCGTATTCTTCCAGGAGATAAGGTCACTGTGGAAATCTCCCCTTATGATGTCACCAATGGCTGCATCGTCTACCGATACAAATAAAGGAGAAAGCTAACGTATGAAAGTTAGATCTTCAGTTAAGCCGATATGTGATAAATGCCGCGTCATCAAACGTAAAGGCCGTGTCATGGTCATTTGCTCCAACCCTAAACACAAGCAGAGACAGGGCTAAATGAAAGGACAAGATTAAAAATATGGCTAGAATCGCTGGAGTTGATATTCCAAACGACAAGCAGCTGGTCTATTCCCTGACCTATATCTACGGAATCGGACACACTCTTGCTAACAAGATCTGCGTCGACGCTAAAGTCGATGGAACTAAAAGAGTAAAGGACTGCTCCGAGGATGAACTCACTGCTGTCCGTACTCAGATCACTAAGTATCAGGTTGAAGGTGACCTGCGCCGCGAAGTCGCTCTTAATATCAAGAGACTCGAGGAAATCGGAACCTATCGTGGTCAGAGACATAAGAGAAATCTTCCCTGCCGTGGCCAAAGAGATAAGACTAATGCTCGTACTTCAAAAGGTCCGAGAAAGACCGTTGCCAACCACAAAAAGGCAACGATGTAATCGGGGAGGAGATTGAAAAATGGCTGAAACCGAGAAAAAATCAGTTGCTAGCAGCATTCTGTCTGCTACTCCGACTGTCGCTGCCAAAAAGGGCGGCAAGAAGACTACTATCCGTAAGAAGAAATCCAAACTCAACTTTACTAAGGGTATTGCCCACATCCACTCTTCCTATTCCAATACCATCATCTCTATCACTGATGAGACCGGTAAGGTTATCGCCTGGGCCAGTGCTGGCACCTGCGGTATGTCCGGTAGCAAAAAGTCCACTCCGTTCGCTGCTCAGGTTGCTGCGGCTACTGTCGCCAAGACCTGTGCTGACCGCGGCTTGAAGACTGTTGACGTCGAAGTCAAGGGCCCGGGCCCTGGACGTGAGACTGCTGTCAGAGCCCTTGAGGCTTCTGGTCTTAAGGTTCTTTCCATCTCCGATGTCACTCCTATTCCCCATAATGGCTGCCGTCCGCCTAAGAGACCTCGTGGTTGATCGAGAAAGGTAAAAGGAGAGTCGCAATGAAACAATTCGTACAGCCGAAATTCGATATCAGCAAGAACGATGTAACCCCAAGCTTTGGCCGCTTCACCATCACTCCTCTTGAAGAAGGCTATGGAGTCACAATCGGTAATGCTATGAGAAGAGTTTTGCTCTCTTCCTTACCAGGAATTGCCGTCTACGCTATCGAAGTCGATGGTGCTCATCACGAGTACACTCCCTTGAGTGGCGTTGTTGAAGATCTGACTGATATTGTTCTCAACATCAAGAACCTCGTCTTAAAGGATGAGTCTGATAATGAGGATGCCAGCTATACTTTGAAACTCGAAGTCAAGGGTGAGAAGGAAGTCAAGGCCGGGGACATCGTCTGCCCCGATATGGTCAGTGTCGTCAATAAAGATCTGACAATCTGCCATTTAGCCGCCAACGGCCACATTAAGATGTCCCTCTATGCTAAGAAGGGCCGTGGATTCGTTACTGCTGAAGACAACAAGGATCCGGCTTGGCCTTTAGGACTTATTGCTGTTGACAGCAATTTCTCTCCTATCGACAAAGTCAACGTCTCTGTTGAGCCTACCCGTGTCGGACATGATGCCAACTTCGAAAAGCTGGTCATTGAAGTCAACACCGATGGTTCCACCGAACCTAGTAAGGCTGTTGCTTTAGCTGCTAAGATCCTCGATGAGCACTTCAAGCTCTTTGAGAATCTTGACGAAGCTGTCAAGAGCGCTACCGTCATGGCTACTGCTCAGACCAAGCAGGAGAACAAGTTCACCACCATGTCGCTTGAGGATCTTGATCTCTCCGTTCGTTCCTACAACTGTCTTAAGAGAAATGGTCTCAAGACTGTTCAGGATCTCTGCAACATGAAGGAATCTGAGTTGATGACCGTTCGTAACTTAGGCAAGAAGTCCTACAAGGAAATTCTTGATAAGCTCGCCGGAATCAACTTATCTCTCCAGCATGACGATAACACTAAAAAGTGAGGTAAAGACATATGGGTACTATCGGTAGAAAGAATGTACACGGCAAAGGCGGTGTCCGCTTCAAGGCGGGCTTCACCTCTGATAAAGAGAAGAACATGCTCAGAAACGTCGTCTCTCAGCTCATCATCTCAGGACAGGTTGAAGTAACTTTCACTGTCGCTAAGCGTGCTCAGCAGAAGGCCGAGCGTATGGTCACATACGCCAAGAAGGGTGATTTAGCTGCTCGCAGACAGGCCGCCAGGTTTGTCCGTGAAGTCGGTTTTGAAGATCCCAAGACCAAGAAGAATGCTTTACAGAAGCTCTTCGACGTCTATGGCCCCAAGTATAAGGACAGAAATGGTGGCTACACCAGAGTCCTGAAGCTTGAAAACCGTCGTGGCGACAACGCCCCGATGGCTCTTCTCGCCTTCGTCGACTAGTTCATTAAAAGGGAACGGAGAAATCCGTTCTCTTTTTCATTTAAAAAGCGGAGCCAAAAGCTCCGCTTTTACTCTGGATATATTTCTTATCAGAGCTTGAGGATGACTAATGATTTTGGAGAAATGACTAGCTTTCCGCTATCGATTTTGAAAGAACCAATCTGGAGGAGGACATCATTAGAGACGGCTATGTTTTCAAATGTCTCTTCTTCTAGACGGGGATTGATGACAACGAGGACTTTCTGACCTTCTTTTTCTCTGATGTAGGCTAAGGCGCTGTCTTTTCTTTTCAGGGGAAGAAGCTTGAAAGAGGCGTCGTTATCTAAGGCGATTTCTCTGTTTTTGCAGGACAGAAGCTTTTTGACGAAAGAAAGAAGGGATGAGTCTTTATTTTCCTGTTTTTCCACATTTATCTTCCTATAGTCAGGATTGACCTTGATGTAGGAAGAGTTAGCCTTGGTGAAACCGGCTTTACTAGCTGAGTTCCACTGCATGGGAGTTCTTGTTCCGGTTCTCTGATAACCGCCTTCGACTGACTCCAGGTTATCAAGGTAGTTCATTCCGATTTCGTCTCCGTAATACATGAAGGGAACGTTTGGAATCGTATACATGAAGGTATAGTAGAATTTGAGTTCTTCGTCCGTGAGCCATTTCTTTATTCGGTCGGTGTCGTGATTGCCAGAGATCATACTGACATAGTCCTGTCTTTCCTTTCCAAAAGACTGAACGATTTCAAAGTGATCGAGGAAGGTCAGGGCATTGCTGTCTTTTTCGGTGAAACGAAAATACGGCTTATCGCTTCTGGTCATCGCATTATTGTATTTTGTATAGCCGTCCTGAAGGAGGAAATCCATGTTGAATCCGGCTAGAAGGGATTTTTCAGGATCGTTCCATTCCGAGACAAAGGCCGATTCAGGATACTTTTCTTTGACTGAAGAGAATATCTGCTGCCAGACTTTGATAGTGTCAGCACAGAAGGCATCACGTTTGACTAGCCAGCCTGCCATATCACAGCGGAAGCCGTCGCAGCCCTTATCTAACCAGAACAAAATGACATCGATCATACTCTGAATGGTTTTCTGAGGACCTTTGTCGGTGATCTTTTCTTCGTAGCTAGGATTCTTAACTTCGCCAAAGCCGTAATTTAAAGCCGGTTGGATAGAGAAGAAATTAGTGGCGACTGAACCGGACCTTTTTGTAAAACCGCGGATGCATGGTATATCCTCCGTGGCATCCCAGACGGACTTAGTCCAGATATAGCGGTCGCTGAATTCATTATGGTCATTGTCGCAGGATTCTTTGAACCATTTAGATTCGATGGAGGTGTGGCCAGGGACTAAGTCGAGAAGAACTTTGATTCCTCTTTTGTGGCACTCGGAAAAGAGAGTGTAGCAAAGTTCATTGGTTCCGTATCTTTTGGCTACTTTATAGAAATCGGTGACATCATAGCCGGCATCATAAAAAGGAGATTCGAATATCGGGTTGATCCACAAAGCGTTGAAACCCAGGCTCTTGATATAATCGAGCTTTTTGATTATACCGGCCAAATCACCGATTCCATCGCCGTTTGTATCGAGAAATGATTGCGGATAAATCTCATAGAAGCAGGCCTTTTTCAGCCATTCTGGATGTGTATACATTATTCTTTTCCTTTATCAGGGAAGAAGATGACCCGTAGATGCATAGAGCCTGTACCAGTCTTCTTTGGTGAGCTTGATCTTTGTCCCTTCCAGGCTTTCTTTGATGTGACTGAGATTCATGCTTCCGGTTATCACCTGGACAAAAGGCCCTAAGTCCGTCAAGAAGGAGGTGGCGATAGCGCAGTCGGTGGTCTTATATTTCAGAGCCAGTTCCTTTAAAAGATCCTGAGTCTTTTTGAGTTCGGGAACTTTGAAGATGGAACCTTTGAAGAAGCCATATTGATAAGGTGACCAGCACTGGAGAGCCAGTCCTTCTTTCTTGATATAGAAGAAGAGACCGTCAGTATTGAGATGGTTTTCTTCCGGGTTATTGGCATTGAAAGTCTGACTGAGCAAGGAAAGCTGACCTAATCCCAATTGCAGCTGACAGCATTCAAGAGGATGCTCGCCATCTTCCTTTTTGAGATATTCGATCTGACTGACGTCCATATTGGAGACACCGAAGTGATGCACTAAGCCGTTATCATATAAGGAGTTGAAGGAACGGCTTATTTCTTTATTGTCCATGAAGATATCAGGACGATGCAGAAGATAACTGTCGAGATAGGAAAGATGCATTCTTTCCAAAGAGGCCTTCAAGGAGTTTTTGATATGGTCTTCCGACAAGTCATAATGGGGGAAGATGTTATCTTCTTTGACTATTCCGCATTTGCTTTGAATGATCATTCTGGTTCGTAAGTCAGGGTTTCGTTTGATGACTTCTCCCAATTTGATTTCAGATTCATGGCGACAATAGACATCGGAGATATCAAAGAAAGAAACGCCCATCGATAAGGCCCCTTCGATGATGTTCTCCAATTCTTCAACTGAGATGTCTTTTAATCTCATCAGACCTAAGGCTAAACGATTATCAGAATAAATGCTGTTCATACTGCTGTACTCCTTTCAATCAGTCGATCAGGGAAACAAAAGTGACCGAAGCGGCTTTGACGAGGTCTTTAGGATTCAGACCAACCTGCAATCCAATTTTACCACCGGAGACGAAGACCTGCTCATAATCCAGAGCGGAAATATCGACGAAAGTAGAAAACTTTTTCTTCATGCCGATAGGAGAACAGCCACCGTGAACATAGCCAGTGAGCGGAAGGAGTTCTTTCTGGGTTATCATTTCGATGTTCTTTTCTCCACAGGCTTTGGCCGCTTTCTTCAGGTTGAGTTCTCCAAAGGCGGGAATGACGAACACATAGTGATCACGGCTTTTTCCAATAGTGACGAGGGTCTTGAAGACGGTCTTTTCATCTTCTCCTAAGGCTTTGGCAACTTCTTCGGCACTGACTGCTTTTGAATCAGTATAGTCTTTGACAATATAGTTGATTTTTTCCTGTGTTAATAGACGCATGACATTGGTTTTAGTCATTTTGTATCTCCTTTTCTGATTATTTATTGATATGTACAAATAAATTTACTATATAATATATGAAAAGCAGCTTATGGAGGAAAACTATGAGAGAAATCAGCGGCGAGACATTTGTCAAAGAGAATCCGATTACGATGCTTTCGCAGGATTTTATGATTCTCATGGCCCAACATGAAGGTGTCACTAACGGAATGACTATTTCCTGGGGTGAGTTTGGCTACCTATGGAATCAGCCTGTCTTCACAGTATTTGTCAGGAAAGAACGCTTCACTAAGCATCTTTTGGATGAAAGCGACTTTTGTTCACTCTGCCGACTTAATGAGATTGGTCACCAATATACTTCTTATTTTGGAACTGTCTCGGGCCGTGATCACGACAAGTTCAAGGACAAAGGCCTTGTTGTCAATCATAGTCAGGCTGCTCCCTATATCGAAAACAGCAATCTGGTTATTATCGGAAAGAAACTATACTCGACTAAGCTTAAACGTTTCGATTTCAATGATAAGGAAGTCTTTACTTCTAACTATACCGGCAATTCTCTTCATTACGTCTATGTCTATCGAATAGAAAAAGTTCTTGTACCTGATAAGCCGATCATTTTAAGTCATTTGATGTAAGGTCGTGAACGCCGTTGTTGAAATCAGAACTGCTCATTCTCTTTTTGCCTGGACGCTGTAATTCCAATAATCTCACCTGACCTTTGGAAAGCTGAAGCACGATATCTTTTTTGTGGGCGACTAAAACCTGCCCGATTCTTCCGGTTACGAAATCATTTAGCTTTTCGGCTTTGTAGATCTTGAGAATTTCATTCTTGTATAAAAGATAACCGCCAGGAGTCAGAGACAGAGAACGCACCTGATTGACAAAGGAATCAGGGTCGGTGTCAAGGGAGAGCTTTTCTTCTTCTTTCTTTATCGAGGGACAGAAAGTCACTTTCGTTTCATCTTGCTTTATTCCGATAAGTTTGTTTTCAAAGAACAGGGGAAGATTATCGATGCAGAGCTTTAAGGCCAGATCAGACAGTTTGATCGATAAGGACGTGTAATCGTCCTCTCTTTCAATCTTGATTTTATCTACTGCAAACACATCACCGGCATCCATAGAGTGGACCATCTCCATAAAACTGACACCTGTTTCCTCATCACCGTTTCTCAGGGCATATTGGATTGGAGCAGCACCTCGGTATTTAGGTAGAAGCGAAGCGTGAAGGTTCATCGGTCGATAAGCGGGTATTTTTAATATTTCATCCGATATCAGCTGACCATAGGCAAAAGTCAGAAGAAGATCAGGCTTTTTATCGATGATGAACTGAAAGTCTTTATTGAGTCTATGAGGCTTATGAACTGGAATGTTAAGCATTTCTGCTTCTTTTGCAACCGGTGAAGCCTCAACTAGATTGTTTCGACCGCGAACCTTGTCTTCTTTGGTCACGACCCCGACGATGTTGAAACCATTGTCATAGAGGCCTTTTAACAGACGCGCTGATATTTCAGGTGTTCCTAAGAATATGATTCTTTTTTTATCCATTGTTTCACCTCTTTCTTCCTATTTTTACCTATAAATATGGTATCATAATTTTGCTCAGGGATTTAGTTAAATGAACAACATATTTTTTGCTGATGACATCATCGGTCTTACTGGTAGTTCTTTCTTTTTATCGTATCTTTTTCTCTTTCTTTTCGGTTCGATGTTAGGTTATGGCATCGAAGTTTTGTTCAGACGTGTCTTTTCCGCTCATAAATGGGTGAATCCCGGTTTTATGAAAGGACCTTGGCTCCCTCTTTATGGTTTTGGTCTTATTCTCATGTTTACTTTCTGTTGGATCCTGATAGTCTTTCTTCCTGAAGATTTTGTTTTTTATAATCCTCAGGGAAATCTATTCGGGACCGATAGGCCTGTATCCGGACCAACTGCCTTTGACTTGATTCCTATTACCATCATGTGGCTTTCTCTGATCGCCTTGGAATTTTTGGCCGGTCTGATATTTGTCCGCGGTTTTAAAGTTCGCTTATGGGATTACCGCAACATGAAAGGCAACATACTGGGAATAATCT
>DHDT01000073.1:37739-58486 GCA_002399505.1 Caryophanales bacterium UBA4869
TTGTCTGGTTGGCAGTGGCTTTGCTTTTCTATTATGCAATCGACCCTTTTGTCTATGAATTCTATGTCAATGTCTGTGCCTTCCTCTTCGGTCGGGCTGACGGCAGTCAGGCCGCTCATTTCGGATCGATCTTTATACTTGGTCTGGCTTATGGCGTTCTTCTTATCGATTTCATTCAGTCAATTGGTATTTTCAGTAAAATCACTTCTTGGGCTAAGAAAAATAACATTACTGTCAGATATGAAAAAATGGTAAACGAACAGAAAGAAAAACTGGCTTTGAAAAAGAAAGCTTTTCTCGCTTCTCTTCCAAAGCCTGTCAAGAATACTCTGGATGATTTAGAGACTTCTTCCATGAAGTCTTCTGGCAAATGGATGACTAAATTGAAGAAAATGTTCCTGATTGATCCAAAGACGGAAATATCTCCGGAAGAAAACTATGACAAGAAGGGCCGTCCGATAAAAGATGATGAACAAAAGAACCGCTAAACGATAAGGCAAGATGAAAAAATCGGTGTTTATTTTATGTTCAAACTGCGTTACAATAGTCAAACAAATATTTCACTAGGGAGGAAATATAAAAATGGATGAATTAACTAATTGGTTAGACTCTTGTCCGAAGATTCTTAAGATTGTTTTTGCTTTGCCGGCCCTTGATATTATCTGGGCTGTCTATCGTCTCTGCAAGTCAATTTCTAAGAAAAATACTTTGGGTATTGTCTTAGCTGTTCTCTGCATCTTCTTATGCCCTACAATCTTGTGGATTGTCGACCTCATTACGACTATCACTTCTGGCAAGGTTCTCTGGATCGATTAATCAAGTTTGAAAGCTCCTTCTCGGAGCTTTTTTGTTTTCTAATTTTAGTTAAAAAAATTTTATGTAAGGGGAATTATATATGAAAAACAAGCAGTTGATTATTTCATTATTGTTAGCGGGTTCTATCGGACTTTCAGCCTGCGGTAATGCTTCTTCTAGTTCTGGTTCTTCCTCAAATGGAAGCCAAGGAGGAACATCATCATCATCTTCTTCTGTCATACCTAGTTCCGGTTCTTCCTCTTCTGTCATCGTCAAAGATGATGTTATAACCTATATCAAAATCAAAGAAGGATCCATTTCTACCAAGTTTATTCTCAATGCTGAAGTCAATTATGATTCTTTGGCTATTGAGACTTATAACAAGAGCGATGAATTGATTCATACGATGACTTATGCCAAGAACAAGAACGCTTTTTCCTTTGATAGAATCGATACTTCCGCTGAGGTCAATGATGCCACTTTTGAGGTAAAAGTGACTATCAATACTATTGTTTTCACGGCTTCGGTCAAATATTCTGTCGCCAAGACTTACGATAAGACCGCAACTAAGATTGTGGTTCAGGGTGTATCCAACAAGTATTATGTCGGCGATGAATTAGATCTTTCTAAGATTACAGTTTCCGTTCAGAATAAGGATTCCATTGAACTTGAAAAGGTAAAAGGCAATGCCGCTGGAGTCACCTGTACCGGTTTTGATTCGACAAAAGCTGGCAATATCGCCCTTGTTTTCAGCTATGGTTCTCTTTCTTCGACCATCAATACCATCGTCTATGAGGCAGAAAGACGTTTCACTCCGACCAATTGGATGGCAAACAGCAAATATACGACTTTCCAAAATGAATTGAAAAACGTCAGTACGGAAAAAGACGGTCAGCACAATACTTCCTTCCTTGAAACCACCTCTTTCTATCTTGGAAACTACAATGCTGTCAATCTGATGCCGGTCATCAATGCCATTGACTCGGCTGATAACGACAAGTCCATTACCTATCAGAGCATGTATGATGTCACCGCAAAATTGTTTACTAAGGGATCAGAAACCGAGTTGACTCTAGCCGATTATTTTGATGATGTTAATCTCCTTCTCTCTAAAGGAGAAGTGAATTTCAAAGACACAGTCACCGGTAAGTTCACCCTTGAATTCATCTATCCTTCTGAGAACAAGGAAAGCTTCCCTGATCTATCTTATGATCTTGACGTCATCGATGGTTACAACGTCAATAATGCTACTGAGTTATTCGCTTTGGACAATACTGACTTGGTTAACAGAAACCAGGAGGACTTGTCTACTCCGACAGGCGGACTGAAGGATTTTAAGGAAAAGAACAATCTTCCTGTCAAGAATTTTGCCAATGGTATAATCCAGGCTGATATCAGTCTGAATGCCAATAACATCCCTTCTTCTTTCCTTTGGACTGAAGAATCGATCAAGGCTGCCGGTGGTAGTGATATGACTTTGGCCGGAACCTTCAGGGATTATTTGTTTTTGGTCAATCACATTCCAAGTCTTAATCAGAAGACTTTTGGAATCTATGGCAACTGTCATAAGATATCCTTAAGCGAACTGCCGATGGTTGAGGCTGATGCCAATGCAAAAAGACCAGAAAACGGTGTACCTGTCGAATCTCATGCAGCTGTCTTCGGCTTTGATATTGAACAGTTTAGAATCATTGACGGATTCGATGATTATAAGGTCCTCGTCCGCGATCTTTCTTCCACCGGAAATCAGCAGAAAACGGCAACAGCCGACTATACTAAATCCGGTCTCTGCTATTTGAAGACCTTTGTGGATACTACTGTCATCAATTGTATTTCGGGTCAATATTATCTCGCCTATCTTACCGGCGGTCATTTTGACTCGAATGCCTCTTCTAATACTACCTATGTTGATACAGCACCTAATAATCCGGAATTGAATATCACTTCGACGAGAATTTATGACACTTCCAATTGTCACGTCTTCAATTATAAGGAGACTAATGTCAACATCTTCAATTCTGAAATGAGGGATTCAGGCGGACCTTTGATCATCAATCAGTCTGCTCACTATGATCCTACTGATAGGAAACTGGCTGCTGCCTATAAAAAGGCCAATGGAACTGATCCCCGACATGGTTCTTGGATCAACATCGACTCTTCGACTGTCTTAGTAAATCAGGTGACAGGACAGGGCGGCTGGTTTAAAATCAATGGGGCAGAAAGCGGCATCAATCAGCTCAAGACTCTTGATCCTCTCTTCAATGCCCAGCTTCAGAAGACTTTCCTGAAATCGACTACTGTCGGTGAGACGACTACTTCAACAGTCAATTTGGTTGCCATCAATATGTTGGCATCTTCGACTTCTGACACCGAAACCGGTGCTTTCTACGGCGGAACTAAGATGGGTTCAAATGATATCATCGATTATGAATCTGGCCGTGAAGCTTTGGAAACAGCGGTCTCGAATGTTCTTTCTGATAGCGGTGCCTCTTATGCAGCAGAATTAGGAAAGAGCGATTATAGCAGTCTGTATTTGCTGTCTAATGCTTCGTCAACTCCTCTTTTCAAAACCCAAAAGGCTGGTGTCTCCAGCTATGCTTCTGTCTATTCGGCTACTCCGGCTGATACTAGTACTCTCCGTCTGACAAAGCCTGCCTACGATATGACTTCTAATCCTGTCACCTTATCAAATGGTTCAACCGATTTTGGTTCTGGCTCTGATAACTATATGGGTATCTATACCTTAGGCAGTGCTCAGGGCGGTAATCCTGCTGACCCTACTAAGTATTCCGAATATGAAGGTGCTAACTGTTTTGGCGTCGTGGTGACTCTTTCTGATTACTCAGCTTAATTATCAATGAAAATTCCTGTTGACCGCAAAACTATTGTCTTTCTTCCCCTTGCCCTTCTATTTTTGATTGTACCTGCTACCGTCTGGTCTTTTGGCTCAATCAATATGGGCTATGGTTTTTATCTGTGGTTTTTTGTCTTGATATTTCTTCTTCTTTTCACTTATCTCTCTTTTGAAAAGAAAATAGTGACTAAAGATCTGGGACTTAAGACTAACGGAAAGAAAGTTCATGATTATTTTGTCAGCCGGATATCACTTCCCGAATCCAGAATAAAACTCTATCGGAAGTGTCTGGCTTTCTTTATGATATTAATCTTTATGACCAGATTCTATATGAATCATGATTATCTTGAGAATGTCGTTGGCCTGCAGTCTGATTTCATGACTCCTTTCCAAGTAGGAATAGGTGCCCTTCTTTCAAATTATTGGATAGGTGCTCTTATTTTCGTTTTGATAAGTCAGTTCTTTGATAGTCGGAGTTTTCACAATATCGTCCGTTTTGTGGCCTTCCCTGTTCTCCTTCTCTGTCTGTTCTTCTTTCCTTATATTGCAGGCGGCATAAACGGAGAAAGTTCAGCTTTTGTACCCCGAGTTTTGCTGATGGCAATTGAATTAGGTATGGGCTTTGCCTTCTCTCTTGATACTTGGAAGAATAATCTCAGCTTCAAAATAGACAAGAAAGAAATATATACTTTAGTCATAGGTCTTATCCTTCTTGTTCTCTGCACCATCGGAGATTATCTTCCCGCTAATCTCTTCGGTTTGAAAATGTTTAGTCTTGATGTTCCGCTTGACTTCAATCTTTCACATCGTCTTTTTATCTATGCCGCTTTCCTTCTTCCCATATTGTACTATTCGCTTCTATATCGCTTTGATTCTAAAAACAGGCGGGCTTTCCTCTTCTTTATAGCCTTCGCTGTTTTCTTCTCCTATGCAGCAATCAGAAGATATGATTCCTTTACTTCCGTCGTTTCTCTTCCTCTTCATCTTTGCAATACCGCCATGTATATCATGCCCTTTACTTTGGTTTTCTTGAATTACGGGCTTTTCTATTTCACCATGTTTGTGAACGTCATCGGCGCTTTTTTGGCTATGCTGATGCCAAATTACTCTTCCAGTCTTTTGATTCTTTCCCCATCCATCATCGAATTCTTCAATAACCATCTTTATGCTTTCTTTATGCCTGTTCTTATTATTCTCCTAGGTGTCTATGAAAGACCGAAGATGAAATATTTCTTCTACTCGATGATTGGTTTCTTAGCCTATTTCATTTTGGTTACGGTCCTCAACATGTTCTATGACACGGATTTCTTCTTCCTCAATTCCAATTTCATCGTCAAGAAACTTGGTGACTGGGCAGTCAACATCTTCCACGATGAGATAACCTTTGACGCCTTTGGAAAGACATTGACCGTTCGTCCTCTTTATTTGGTATTGTTCTATCTCATCTATGTCGGATTCTCTTTCGTCATTTGGTATGTCTATGAGATGCTGTTTAAAGCCACTGATCAGATTTCTCTGATCAAATCCAAGACGATGACTTATGAGACACAACACGAAGAATATATAAAGAATATCGGAAAGGACAAAATCATGAAACCACTGAATATGGATGAAATCGTTTCTTCTTTAGAAGTAAGCCACCTTTATAAAAAGTATCCCGGAAGCGATAATGACGCCCTGGTCGATATGACTTTCAAACTGGAAAGAGGTCATATCTACGGATTCTTGGGCAAGAACGGTGCCGGCAAATCAACGACTTTGAAAGCTATTGTCGGAATTCATCCTTTCGAGAGAGGGTCGATAAATGTCTGCGGCTTTGATGTCGTCAACGAACCTCAGAAAGCCAAGATGACTATCGGCTATGTCCCCGACAACTACGCCTTATATGAAAATCTGACTGGCAGACAGTATATCGAATATATGGCTACTATCTATAAAGTCGGAAAAAAAGAGATGGAGACGAGAAGCAGAAAACTGGTTAAGGCCTTAGAGATGGAGAAGAACTACGATCTTCCCATGCGAGATTATTCTCATGGCATGAAACAGAAAATCACTATCATCGGCGCTCTTATTCATGAACCCAAGGTTTGGATTCTCGATGAGCCGATGACCGGTCTTGATCCTAACTCAATTTTCCAAATCAAGGAGACCATGCACGAATACGCCAAAAAAGGCAATATCGTCTTCTTCTCCTCTCATATCATCGATGTCGTCAACAACCTCTGCGATAAGGTCATTATTATCAAAAACGGAAGACTTTTAGAAGAAGACGATGTCGATGATCTCAAAAAGAAGGGAATCGACTTGGAAAGACATTTTCTCACTCTGACTGCCGACAACAAAGAAGAGGCGAGAAAGCTAATTGCCGAAGAGAAGAAGTATTCATAAACGATGAAGGACACAAAAGATAACGTAAAGACGGAAACCTTTGGCGAAAGATATGGACTCGATATCCATACCTTCTTTGCCATGGTCAAAATGCTCTTGGCTGAGAACTATAAGATTGATTTCAAAGCCAAGAAAAAGAACGGCATTCTGAAAATAGTTTCCTGGATCGTTATCTTTTCAGTTCTGACCCTGCTTTCCGCTGTCTTCTTCTTTGTAGCTGTCAAACTCAATATCTTCTCCATATTCCCCTTTGTTCCAGAGACTGTTCCATCGATTATTGTCAATCTGGTTTTCTTCTTTGGTTTCATTCCTCTGACTATCACTCTTCTTAAAAGTCTCTACTATGCTGATGATTCCTCGATAGTCAGTGCCTTTCCGATAAATCCCGTGACTATCATCTCCGCCCGTTTGTTCTTTGTCTATATCAAACAGCTATTGATGACTTTTTTTGTTGAGATACCTTTCCTTCTTGGCTATATTATCTTCTTCTCTTTTCCGGCCTTTTCTTTTGTTCAGCTTATTCTTTCTACTTTGCTTCTGGTTTTCCTTGAAGTCAGTGTCTGCACCTTGCTTTCCGTTCCGCTTTACTTTATCGCCAACATCTTCAGGCGTCATAGAATTTTTTCAGGTATCTGTCTTTTCGTTCTGCTTTTGGCTTTGGTTCTTCTGGCTGTCTATCTCTTCTCCTTGATACCTGATCACATTGACATATTCACAAACTGGGGTCCGTATTTTAACCAGATACAGCTGTTCTTAGCTGCTTATCAGAAAGATTTCTCTTTCCTGTTTTATCTGACAGGCTACCAGATTGGAGTTTATAATGGAACGACCATCATATTCTTCAATCAGAAAGTTGTTTCTGTCTTCACCAGTTTATTAAGCATTGCCTTTGGATGTTACATCGTGTCTATTCTTTTCCTTACTCCTTTTTATAAGAAGATGGTTGGCAGGCAGCTTCGCCCTAAAGCCAGCAAGATAAAATCTGATCGCCAGTCGAAGTATCATTCCCTGTTTGTCGCTCAGCTCAAGAAAGAATTCCTCACTCTTGTCGATAACCCCGGCACTTTCTTCTCTTTTGCATCCCCTTTGCTTTTCCTTCCGGTTCTTTTGCTTCTTCTGAGCAAATTCTATTCTTCCATGAAGATAGACGCTTTCGGAAATATTCTTGCCTTGGTTGTGTCTCTTTTGATTTCTATGCTAGTTATCATGAACTCAGTCACGGTAACTAGCACTCTCTATTCCAAAGAGGGAATAGCCTTCAACCTGTCGAGAACTCTGCCTGTCAATCAGAAAATCATTCTTCCGATGAAACTGTTCTTTCCAGTGATATTAGTTATTGTCTCTGGTTTGTCTTCAGTCCTCATGATTCTCTTTAGATCAGATATATCGGTGGCTTCGGCTGTCTTACTGGCAATAGGCGTCGTTTTCTTTGGTATCGGTCAATGTCTGTTTGCTTCCGCTTTGGATATTGGCTTCAAGAACGATCTCATGTCATTAGAGGAAAACACCGATAAGAATCAGAATGTAGCTACTTTTATCTCCTTTGCCGTTTCCTTTCTGATGGCCTTCCTCTATTATCGGTTCTTAAGGGAAGACAGCGGGTTCTTACCAGAACTGAAGGTGTTTATATTCGGAACCATCTTCTTACTGGCAACGGCCTGGAATTTCTTCCACAAGGCCGATGTCTATGCTAAGGGGGGAATCTGATATGAAGAAAAGTGTTTTGATTATCATCGCCTGTCTTTGCATTCTCTCGATTGTCTTTATAGCCTTCTTTGGCGTGGCCCCGGCTGGTATCATTCCGACTATCTATATTGATTCTGTCTCTATCCTTGACAGCACTGGTCAGGAAATAGAAGCTGAAGAGGGAAAAGACAAGAAGATGACTATCGAATATGAGACGAATATCATCAGGGATGATACGGAATATATGCAGTATTTCTTTTCTACCCGTGTTCTTCCTTCTGACTGCACTCAGTCTCTCTTTGATTATTCCTGTCCGGAAAATCAGTATGTCAAAGTCGAGAATTCCAGAAACGGAGCATTGATTATCAAGAAGATGAAATTGGAATCTAATACTATTCCTTTCTTCACTACAAAAATCACCCTCAAGGCCAGCGATGGCGGTAAAGCCGGTATTGAGGATAACCTGATTCTCACCATAAAATATGACGATATGATTATCTGGGAGTAGACAAACACTTGGATGTTTACTATAATTCTTACAACTAAGTTCATGAAAGTCGAGGCAAAAATATGATCAAAGCTGTGTTTTCTGATATCGATCAGACTCTTTTCTCACATAAGAGCAAGACCGTTCCTTCTTCGGCGATTCGGGCTGTTGACGAGATGATGAATAAAGGAATCAAGTTTTATCTCTGTTCTGGCCGAAATGCCTATCTGATACGAAAATCAGGTGTCTATGATTTCATCAGACCGGATGGCATCGTGACGATGAACGGAGCTCAGGCCATCATCGGCGATGAATCTATTTATCTTCATCCTATCCCTGAAGATGTCGTCGATGCTCTGATCAAGTTTGCCAAGCGTCTTCGCTTCGGTCTCACTCTTATCGAGGAGAAAGAAGGACATATCAATATGATCGATGAGCGGGTAATTTCCGCTCATGAAAAATATGGGACTCGTTTTCCCCAGCCCCGTACTTTCCCCGATCACTATGACCGAGTCGTCTATCAGGCAATCGCCTACTGCGATGCTTTTGATGAATCTCTTTTCCTTCCTCACCTGAAGGAATGCAAGACTGCCCGCTGGGACGAATATGCCGTTTATATCATGCCTAAGGACTGCGACAAATCAAAAGGCGCCAAAGCCGTCATGAAACATCTGGGCTTGGATATGTCTGAATGTCTCTGTATCGGCGATGATGAAAACGATATTGAGATGATCGAGAATGCCGGAGTCGGTATTGCGATGGGAAATGCCCTTGACATGGTCAAATCAAAAGCTGACTATGTCACCGACACGGTCGATCATGATGGCTTCTATAAGGCTATGAAACACTACGGGCTTGTCAAATAGCAATCAGTCTAAAGGCTTTCCGCATTTGCGGCAATATTTGGCATCCGGGTCGTTTTCTTCTCCGCAGGTACATTCTTTTGATAGTCTGGCACCGCAGTTATCGCAGAATTTTGCCGTGCTTTCGTTTTTGGTATGGCATTTGGGACAAATGATGCCGTCATTATTTTTATCCTTGACTGCCGAATGAATGGCAGAAACGGTTTTGACGGTCTCATCCCGGGTCTGGTCCATCAGGTAATTGACGACGTCTTTAGTGACAGGGGCTGACTGAGAAGCCACATAGCTGTGGAATTCTTTCATAAAACCCAGAGACAGGCAGACAATTCCGATGAAGAGCAAAGGAAAACCGATGAAGTTCATGAAGAAGAACTTGGGAGTTTCACCGTCTTGGTTTCCCAAAGCCATGAAGAAAGAAGCCATTCCGATTATGACGCAGATGAAACCGGCAAACAGAAAAAGGAAACCTACTATTCTCAAAATTTTCTTAGCCTTTGAGTTGTTTCTAAGACTGCTTTTCTTATTTTCTTCCATGTGTCTGTTCCTCTGACTGGATTATACATCATTCTTTATATTGTAATCTATTCTATGACCCTATTTGAAAGATATTAAACAAGACTGCAAACCTGATATAATAAAAAGGTTCAATCAGTATTTTTCCACTGATTTCATCAAGAGGAGTAATATATGCAAGTTATCGATTCATTCGCAGATCAGCCTATCTTGTCTATCAGTCATCTTACTAAGACTTATTCAGGCGGACATAAGGCAGTTGATGATGTCTCCATCGATATCATGCCCGGCGACATATACGGCTTTATCGGACATAACGGCGCTGGTAAAACCAGCACCATCAAATGCGCAGTCGGAATTCAGAGCTTTGATTCCGGTGATATCAGGATACTTGGAAAAGATATCAAAAAAGAACCTCTTGAATGCAAAAAGATGTTCAGCTATATCCCCGATAACCCTGAACTTTTTGATCAGCTTACCGGTATTCAGTATCTGAACTTCATATCCGATATTTTCGCTTTGAGCGCAGATAAAAGAAATGCAGGCTTTGCCAAATACGCTGATTTTTTCTCTATCAGCGACAAACTCGGTGATTTGATTTCGTCTTATTCTCACGGAATGAAACAGAAGCTGGCAATCATCGCCTCCCTCATTCATGATCCGATGCTTTTCATCCTCGATGAGCCCTTTGTCGGACTCGATCCTGAGGCGTCATTCATATTCAAGGAATTGATGAGAGAATTCGTCAAAGAGGGAAAAGCCATCTTCTTCTCGACACATGTGTTGGATACTGCCGAAAAGCTCTGCAACAAGATTGCCCTCATCGATGAAGGCAGACTCCTTGCCAATGGATCGATTGATGAAGTCACCAAGGGACGTGAACTTGAGGATGTCTTTATGGAGCTTGTCCGAAAATGATCAAAGAAGTACTGCGATTAACAAAACTCAATCTGATGATCAGTCTGGGATTCAACGAGTCTAAGCACAGCTTTGATCCGAACAAGAAAAAATACTTCACTCGCAATCTCTTCAACTATCTTATCATTGCCGTCATGCTGGTTTTCTATTCCTCTATGTTCTCCTATTCTCTGATTCAGGAGCAGCGGGGAGATATGATTCCCGTCATGGCTATCGTCGAAGCCAGTTCCATGATTTTCCTTTTGGCCTTTATGAGAGCCGGAAACGAGATATTCAACGTCAAGACTTATGAAAAGCTGGTTGTCTATCCAATTCGTCCCAGCTCGATTATTCAGTCCCGTTTTCTCTCGATGCTGATAGAGAGTTTTTTCTATTCTCTTCTCATCATGATTCCTTCGATGATTTTATTTTGCTTGAACAGCTCACTGTCTCCCTCTTTTGTTCCTATTCTTCTTATTTTTCTTCTTACGATGTCGCTCTTCCCTCTGACTGTTGCGTCAGTCTTAGGTTCTCTGCTTACTGCTTTGTTTAGCAGGCTGAAACACAAGAATCTGTTCAACAGCATCTTTACGATGATTCTGATGCTGGGAATAATCGTAGCCAGTTTCCTCTTCTCGTTTAATATGGGTGAAGATGGCGGAATTACTCATCTTGGCGGAACTTTCGAAACGGTCAAAAACCACTATTTCATGGCGACCTGGTTCTATAACGGCTTTGTTTCTTCCTCTTGGCTGGAAGTTCTGTATTTTTCTTTAGTCTCTGTCGGTTTTTATTTAGTCTTTGTCTTTGTCTGTCAGTTATTCTTTGTGCCGATATCTCAGCATCTTCAGGGAACCATCAACTCCAAAAACCACAGAGTGGCAAAACAGAAAAAGAACAGTCAGCTGAAAGCACTGGTGAAAAAAGACCTGAAACTGTATTTCAATTCCCGAGGCTATTTAATCAATACATTCTTCGGATATATCATGCTTATCGGTTCTGTTATCGTCTTTTCCGTTGTTTATCGGATGATGGACTTGTCTTCCTATTTGAAAACCTATGAACCTATAGCAATCGTCGGTCTGGGACTCTTGCTTTCCTTTTCCTGTACGACAAATATATCCCTTTCTTTTGAAGGAAAGAACTTCTATGACACTTTGACTTTGCCTCTTTCAAATAAGATTGTCTACGCCTCTAAGATCATCATGAATATGGTTCTCGCTGTTCCTTTTAATACAGTGGCCGCGATTATTCTTTCTTCCGTTGTAAGGTTTTCACTACCCGGCTACATATTCCTTTTCATCTATCCTTTGATCTATATCCTCCTTGTTGCCGTTATCGGTCTTTGTCTGAATATCAAGTTCCCCAAATTTGACTGGATCGATGAAAATGAAATCGTCAAGAATTCTGCTTCCCTCATAGTTTCAATGGTCATCTCATTAGTCGGTGTTGCCGTTCCCCTTACTGCCTGTCTTTTCCTTCCTGACTATTATCTTTTCTTTTTAGGAGGAATAGGACTTGTGTATCTGCTTATTGCTTTCCTTCTGATAAAGAGAATAAATAAGATAGAACTCTATCAAATCGCTCATCTGTGATTCTATTACAGAATTCAAAGGTCCTTCGGGACCTTTTTGTTTTACGTAATAATTGAAGACAAGTACGAAATATGAGGAAAAATAAATAGGATAAGCGCTTACAATCTAAACAGGCCTTAAAAGCAAAGTCTCAATTTCAATAACAACAGGAGTCTTAATGATGAAATCTAAAAAGAAATCCTTTTTCTTTCTTTTGGTTTTCATGTTGTCAGGATGTGGACTGACAATTAAACCAAGTACTACTTCAGAGTCTTTTTCCTCTTTTGAATCAACAGACGAAGACAGTTCTTCTTTATCTAGTCTGGAACAGAGTTCTTCTTCTTCTGTTATCAGCTCCTCTTCTTCTTCTCAAAGTCAGTCAAGTTCCTCGTCCTCAAGTTCAGTTCCTGATACTGACAAAAGAAAAGAAGATTATAGTTATTCTCCTTTCTTCTGTGAAAAAGTACCTAATATAAAAATCAATACGGAAACCGGTCTTGATTTTGCCACTGTGCCTGATAGGCTTAACAAATGGGATTATGTCGACTGCCAAGTCAGTGTCGATAACTGCGACGCTGATTTGGCAATGGATTCCATAGATGCACTCGTGAAAGTCAGAGGAAACTATACGGCCAATTATGAAAAGAAACCCTTGAGAATCAAGTTCAGGAAGAAACAGAACATGCTTGCCTTAAATGACGGCAATAAAAGCAAATCTTGGGTTCTACTTGCTGATTATAAAGATTCTTCTCTTTTGAGAAATGCGACGAGTTTTTATCTTGGAAAGACTATCTTAGGTTCAGACGGTTTCTATAGTTCTGACTACAGACCCGTCAATCTGTATCTTAACCAGCAGTACTGGGGCATGTATCTTTTATGCGAACAACAGGAAGCAAACGAAAACCGAATAGAAGTATCTGAGCCCGTGGAAGGAAATACTTCTAACGATATCGGTTATCTATTTGAATATGACGGCTATTATACGGAGGAAAACGAAGAACTTGGCGGGGATCCAACCTTCACGATCGATTATTGCAATCATCAGCAGCTGAAGACAAAAGACAATTTCTATGTCACTCCCTCCATGGATGGCTTCACCCTCAAAAGCGATATAACGGCAAAGACTCAAAAAGAGTTCATTGCCAATTACATGGATTTGCTCTATGATCTGATTTATGATGCCGTCTACTTTAAAAGGTACTCAGAGTTTGATGCGGAGAATAAGAAACTGGTTCCTTCCTCGATAAAGAGCGTTGAGGAATTAGTCGGAAAATATGTCGATATCGACAGTCTCGTCGATATCTATCTTCTAAATGAGATTGCCTGCAATCCGGATATTGCCTGGTCTAGTTTCTATATGGACATCGATTTCTCCAAAGACTCCTTAAAGAAACTGACCTTTGAAGCCTCCTGGGATTTTGATTCTGCCTTTGGCCTCAAGAAAGACAACTGCGAAAGCGGAAAAGGGTACTTTGCCGCCAATTGCAATAATCCCTGGCTCATCATCTTGATAAATGAACCTTTCTTACAGGAAAAAATCAAAGAAAAATGGCTGGAACTCTGCAAGTATGGAATCGTCAAAAAGGCCTTGAACAACCTCGATTTATATAGCTCTCTCTATGTTGATGATTATCTGAAGAATTTTCAGAGATGGCCTGGTTCGATTGGATACTGTCCTGCTATCGACAAGGAAGTCCGGGAAGAGACCAGGGACTTTAAGAAACAGAAAGATGCTGAGACTTTTTTCAAAGATTGGCTCTATCTGAGGATGAATTATCTGAATTCGGTTTTCGGTGACTCCAAAGATGTTCTGACTGGAAAGTAAAAAGAGCGGCTGAGTAATTTTCAGCCGCTCTCTTAATTTGTTTTATCAGGCTTCTACTTTGACTGAAGAAAGATAGTGGAGAGGTTCCTTGTAGTTGTTTTCATAGATATCCTTCCAGACACGATAGTTTTCCGCCATCATATAATCTTCGTTTTCGTGGATGTCCAATTCCGGTTTTGGATAGATGGCTTTTTCAATATGAATGGTGTATTCCTGAACTGGGAAACCGTCTTCTCCGATCTGATCGCTGTCCTGCATGGTGATGAAACAGGGGAGAACCGGAACATTGTTGCGGGCGGCAAACTTATAGGCGCCGGGTTTCAGTGGCTTTGGCTTGCGGTAGTTCCACCACATGCTCTGCTCCGGATAGAAAAGGACAAAGTTTCCTTTTTTGAGAAGCTCATCAGTTCCCTTGATGAATTTCTTCAGAGTCTCCAGATTGCTGGATAGCGGGAGGGTATTGCAGTTTCTCATGATGAAGCCATAGAATCCCGGGAAGGAAGTATAGTTTCCTTCGCGGATGACGCGATAGAACTTTCTTTTTCTCTGATTGGCTCCGTCATAGGCTAACTGGATAGCGAAGGAGTCATAGGCATTGAAGTGGTTGCAGGTGATGATGGCACCGCTATTTAAAGCCTGGAAGTTTTCTTCCCCTAGGATGTCCTTGATGATCATCTTTTTCTTGAAGAGCAGATAATCCATGAAGACATGGGCACACATGAAGGCGAAAGATGCTTTCGTCTTATCTTTGAAGCTTCTTCTCAGATAATCGATTTCATTAGGCATCAGAGTTCTTGAAGGAGGGTCTTCTTCGACATCCTTGTCAAATTTACCTTCGAATTCGTATTCATTGATTTTCCAGAGAATATCCAGACGATCATCGGATAATCCTTTGCTTTTGACTTTGAAATATGAGTCTTCTCTCTGAATCTCCTTCTTGGCCGTTTCTGCTAAGTTGAGACCGCATCTGATATCATTTGCCTTCTTTTCATCAGAGTAGTTATCGAGTTCTTCTTTGATCAGAGAATAAACTGTAGTATCTTTGGCATACTTCCAGAAGTAGTCTCCTAAGACTGAGTCACTATAATGCCAGGGCTTGTTGACCATGACATAATGAATGATTTTCATGTCTTTTTCTTTGACGGGTATTTCTTTGAAGGTTTCACTGTTCCAGGACTGATCCAGCCAGAAAATCTTGTCTTTCAGGATGAGGTTAAGATAGTCTTCATCCTGGGTGACGACAAAGGTATAGACAGAAAGCAGTCTGGCAAATTCCTTGATGACCTGGTGTTCACGGAACATGTCGAGGTTCATCAGCAAGACACCGGCGTTGAAATAGGAGGCACGGGAAATACCTAAGACGCTTTCGACATATTTGCCGTAGATAGGTTCCTGAATCATCACCTGTTCATGGCAGGCTCCGACAAAGAAACCGTCGATATTGGTGTCGAAAAGCTTGGAGATATCACCTAAGACGATAGTATCGCTGTCAATATAGATGGCCTTGTTGTATTCGGGGAACATCTCCGAGATGAAGAAACGGTAATAAGTAGTCTTGGTGTAATAGTCTCTGATGGGGAGAAGAGAAGAGAAAGAAGCCAGGTTTTCTCTGACATCGGAAAAGGCGATTTCAAACTGCGGCTGTTCCAGTTCCTTTAAAAGAGCGACGTTTTCATTAGTCAGACCGGCATTTAAAATATGAATGACATATTCTCTTTTCTTATTTGCGTTTTCAATCAGAGACTTCAGAGAGACGACAGTATAGCGGACAAAACGGTCATCGGTCGCATAGAATATATTGATTTTATCTTTTTTCATTTTCGTTCATCTCCTTAATAATCTTCAGATAGACTTCATAGATATCATCGAACTGAGTATAGTGGAATTTCTGATGGACTTTGTCAATATGCCACTGTTTGATATTCTCAGTATGAGGATAAGGAAGGTAGAAGAGACGTTTGCTGAAGTGACGGATGACAGTGTGCTTATGAAGGAACTTCTGATCATTGAATCTCTGAGGCAGGAGTTTTCTTTTAGTGGCAGAGCGGATGATGGCCGACTGATCAGCGAAGACCAGTTTCTTTTCTCTCAATAGTTCTCTTGCCTTATCCATCAGTCCGGTTTCCTTGATCTTCTTCATATTGAGAAGGAGAACACCGGCATTGATATAAAGGGGATTGATAAGATATTTTCCGTAGTGATCATTAGAGGCGGCGAATTCATAGGCGGAAATATCATAATCATATAGAAGATGGATATCACGGTTGAACATCAAGTCGCAGTCAAGATAGAGAAGCTTATCCGGCATTTCCGGAATAAGGTTAGCCAGAAGCCTTATCAGAGTATAAGGGGAACAATAAGCTGATTCATTAGGACAGCCTTTGAATTCTTTGTCGTATAATTCCGTGACATCAAAAAGCCTGACGGTGTTTTCAGGATTGAATTTCTTGATAGTCTCGTCAAAGATATCAATCTGTTCCTCAGTGATTGGAAGATAAGTCTCCTTGATATCAGTCTTATCCATGGTAAAGATATAGAAAGAGAAGCTCTCTTTGGATTTGGTTCTCATCATGATTGAAAGACTGGTGGTGAGGACACCATCGAAGACGCCTTTGTTTCCGCAGAAGAGAATATTAACCATTTTCTTTTTTCCTCACATAATGAATCACTTCGATATTGCTGTGAAGTGCTTCTTTGCACATCGTCTCATATACTTCATTTCTCAGCATTTCTTTCGCATCCACATTGTCGAGATTGCTATCAGGATAGAAAGGTCCGTCGATATAGGTGACTAATTTTGCCTTGCCGTTCTTTCTTTTCTGATAGGTGTTAGTAAAACAGTAGACCGGTTTATTCATCGAGACTGGATAGTGGAAGGAGTTGCTTGGGAAGGGTCTGATAAATGTGCAATAAGGCCAGATGTGGGCTTCAGGGTAGATGACGATAGCCTTGTTTTCCTTGATTCTCTCTTTGATGGCGATAAGGAAGTTCTTTGTCGCTTTGAAGGTGCCAGGCAGTGGAAGAGCTCCTAAGGAAGGGGTGATTCTTCCCATGACTGGCATAGAGACGTTATTAGGATGAACTATGCAATAGCAGTCTTTGGGAGAGGCTAAGAAGGTTGGGATATAGGCATCAGCCAGAGCTTGGGTATGATTTCCGAAAAGAAAATAAGCCTCTTTCTTTTTTCCTTTTAGCAACTGTCTATTGACGATCTTGTGGTGGAACTTCAGTTTCAGATAGATGAAGGCAATTGGAGTCATTACGATGCGGTACCAGAAAATATGGGTGAATTTCTTCCATATGCCTTGGTGGATATACTTGTAATCGTCACCGATTTTCTTAGGAGTGATCTTCGCGGAAGAGAACTCCTCATTTAGTAAGTCGGTGTAGTAGATTGTAGTCTGTTCCTGTTTTTTATTCATATAGTTTATGTGCCCGAAAGCAATGTAAGTATATACCTCGAGGGCTAATAATCGTAGAAAATGTTATTTACCGCTATTACACGCATTTTAGAGTGGACTCTCTGATTTTTCACCCTCTTTGATAAGGCTCTAAAATTAGTGGAATTGCCCTCTCAAAGTGGTAAAATAGAGCTATGGAAACGAAAACAAACATTGCAAACAACCTTTCCGACCTTAGAAAGAACAGCGGAATGACTCAGAGCGATTTGGCAAGCAAGCTGAATTACTCTGATAAGGCGATATCTAAGTGGGAACACGGTGAGGCTTTGCCTGATATTGAGACTTTGCTGAAACTGTGTGAAATGTATGGTGTCACTCTTAACGATATCGTTCTTCCTGACATATTAAAGAAGGTTACCAAGGAAGAAGAAATCAAGACCGATAATAACCGCAACAAAACAGTGATTACCTGTTTGGCAGTTATTCCAGTCTGGATTATCGCCATCATTATCTTTATTTCTCTTTTAGTTTTCAGACAAGAATACTGCTATCCGATCTTTGTTTATGCTATCCCTTTGAGTGCTGTAATCTTATTGGTATTCAACGGTATCTGGGGAAAACACAAATTTATTTTTGCCATTGTCTCTGTTTTAGTTTGGACTTTGTTAGTCGCCGTCTATACAAATCTAATTTATATAAATCCCAATCTTGCCGGCTTATGGTATATTTTCTTTTTAGGGATTCCTCTTCAGATTGCAACAATCCTCTGGAGTCAGCTAGAGTCGAAGAACAAGAAAACCAAAGAAAAATAGATGAACTTTTTGTACTGAGCTTGTTTGTTTAAGCTCTTAAAAAGCATCTGAAAAATTTGCCCTTCAGATGGATAGCACCTTTATGAAGTGCTATCCATTTTAATTTTGGCTGGTTTCTTTATGCTTTCTATCAAGACTTTCAGTTCTTCCGAATAGTTTTTGTCCTTCAGCTTAAACTATCATCCTTTGGTTTCTTTTATTAATGAAGGTATTCTTTTTTGTAGAGTGTTTTCATCTAGTTGCCTAGTTTTAGTTCTATCACTTTCAATTGGTTTTTAAACCATTAGTAATCAAATCCGATTTATTTTGCATAGAGACTGATGGCTGTCCTTTTGAAGCGAGTCTTTCTTTGCTGAAAGCCCCGCTTTTTATCAGTGCCAATTTAGCTATTCCAGGGCCGATTATTTCATAGAGGACGGATGAGCAGAGAATGATAGACAAGAATGTCGAACCGGCACTGCCTTTTAGTAATCTTGAACCCAGATCTGCCAATCCAATAGCTACTCCTGCCTGAGGAATCAATGCTAAACCAAGATTTACTGATATGCTATTGTTTTCTTTGGCCAGTTTACAGCCGGTATAGGCACCAAGGTACTTACCTAGAATTCTCGATAAGAAATATACGATGCCAAGGGTTCCGACTACTGCAAAGTTTGTGAAGTCCATTTTCATGCCGCTCAGAACAAAAAACAGACACATGATAGGAGGGGTAAAACCATCCATTTGATTAAAGACCTCTTGATCTTTTCTGAAGTTGACATAACTGGCTCCAAAGACCATGCAGCACATTAAAGGAGAAATAGAAATGAAAGGCAAAGAACAGATTCCGCAGATGATCAATAGAACAGCCACGGTGAGAATCAGTCTATTATCAACGCTTCTTTTGTTATTTAAAAGCTTAGCGTGAACATAGCCTAAACCTAATCCTATGACAACGGCTGCCAAGTTATATAAAAGAGGATAGACAACAGTCGATGTAATATCGATATTGGACCCGCCTTCAAGAGTATTTACTAAAGCGATGGCTAAGGTGTATACCACGAGACAGACAGCATCGTCCAAAGAGACGACCTGCAAAAGAATATCCACGAATCTTCCTTTGGCTTTATACTGCTTGATTGTCATCATGGTGGAAGCCGGAGCGGTAGCGGTGGCTATGGCTCCTAAAAGAATGGCAAAACTCCACGATAGCGAATTAAAGAAGATTGCCTTGCAGAGCAAAGTGACGACAACGCCAGCCATAAGAGACTCTAACAGGGTGATGATTATCACTTTGCCACCTGTTTTCTTTATGGCATCTATTGAAAAATAACGTCCGACGCTAAAAGCTATGAAAGCTAAGGCGATATCTGAAATAAAGGCCATGCCCTTAATCATGTTCGAAGGAACAGCTCCTAAGACAAAAGGACCTAAAATAACACCTGTCAGAATATAGGCAGTGACATTAGGTAATTTTGCAAGCTTAGTTATTCTAGTTAATAAGAAAGCTGTAAATAGCATTATAGCTAAAGAAATCAAAACGGTTGGGACTTCTCCATAGACGGCATAGTATTTCTCCAAATCCAAAGGAAAATTCATTATGATCACCTCTTCAAGTTCGACGGTTTCCTGTTCCGCTGTTGACATTGTAAAGGTGTTTTTTTACAAAGGTATATCATTCTTTTTACTAAGGGTATAAAATAATGTTATAAGTAGGTATAAAACATGATTGATCAAAAGTTACTGACCCTTCTAGCAGTAGATGAGTGCAAGTCGTTTTCCAAGGCTGGAAAGGTCTTAGGCCTTACTCAACCTGCTGTTTCTAACCATATAAAAGAGCTGGAAAAAGAGTTTAATGCGAAACTTTTCATTAGGACATTTGACGGGCTAAAAACAACTAACGAAGGGAAAATTGCCATTCAATACGCTAAAAGAATCAAATCTATTTATGGCCAGTTTAATTCAGCAATTAATAACGCACTAAAGAATATTTTAATGGTTAATATTGGCGTTACTCACACGGCAGAAAGTTCATTCGTCATTGAAGCCTTAGCTAAATACGCGAATGAAAAAGCTGGGTTGCGTATAACGTTTATTACTGATACTATAAAAAAACTTTATGACCATTTATCAGATTATTCTATAGATCTAGCTATTTTAGAAGGACATAACTACGATAAACGTTTTTCCTCTCTGCTTTTAGATACTGATTCTCTTCTTCTGGCTGTAAGTCCCGACAACAAACTCTCTGCTTTGACGAGTGTCACCCTTGATCAGGTTAGAAAAGAAAAAATGATTGTCCGTGGTCCAAATAGCGGAACACGACAGCTATTCGAATCTTCATTGGCAGGACTTGGTCTGAGCCTTGATGATTTTGATGTGAATATTCAATCGGATTCCATTGCGACTATTAAAGACCTGGTTAAGAAAAACGTCGGAGTAAGTGTTTTAGCTAAGAGCACGTGTCTCAACGAAGAAAAAAAGAACAGAATCAGTTTAATACCGATAGAGGGTCTTCCTATGATACGCGAAGTCAACTTGGTGTATAGTCCCGATTACGAAAATAAAGAAGTCCTTATTGATATAGTTAAAGCTTATAAGGCTGAAGCTAAAAAAATGATCCTTGTTTGATTTTTTAAGTGACTAAAGATTAAACAAGGAATATAGCCAAGG
>DHDT01000073.1:58771-61407 GCA_002399505.1 Caryophanales bacterium UBA4869
TTGTAGGTTCCTAGACTTACTTTGTCGGTGAGTCGAGACCCACCACTGGCGGAATTTGGCGGATTTTAGATTATCTCTTAGCCATTCAAAACGGCAAAAAGGTTTCTGACGATGTAGAATTGGCCCATTTTTCAGCTTCCTTTCCACTGAAGGATGGCCGAAAGACGGGAAACAGACCTGGTGTGATTTTTTGCCTACGCGATTTTTTATCTACGTCAAAAAAACCGTAAAAAAAGCTTCAATTTTGTATTGAAGCAATTTTATATTGATGGTGGAGCTGACGAGATTCGGACTCGCTACCCTCTCCTTGCAAAGGAGATGCTCTTCCAGATGAGCTACAGCCCCAAAAACAGCCCTTTGATTATATTATCATGGGCTTTGTAAATCAACTGATTGTTTCAGCAATAAAGCATCCTTCGATATCTTCATCGGTCGTTTTTCGGAATTGAAGATAGTTTTCGCTATAACCGCTGAAACTGCCGTCTCTGGCTCTGGATTCATAAAGAACCATAGCTTGTCTGCCTTTTAATCGTTCTCGGTATTGCTTTTCATTTTCTTTGGAGAGAGTATTCAATATCCTTACCCGCTTCAGGCGGATATTTCTTGGAACAGAGTCTTTAAATGAGATTGCCCTAGTCAATGGTCTTTCGGAATAAGGAAAGGCATGTATACGCATAAAAAGGTTGTTCTTCAGAAAATCATATGTCGACTGAAAATCTTCCTCGGTCTCACCTGGAAATCCTGTGATGACATCACAGGATAAAGCAACATAGGGTATTTCTTTTCTTATCTTCAGAATTGTATTTTCGAAGCTTTCGAGATCATATTTTCTATTCATCAGTTTCAGTATTTTCTCAGAGCCTGACTGAAGAGGAAGATGAAAATGAGGACAGAGTCTCTGGGGATTGTTTTTGAAAAGGGCGATGTAGTCATTATCAATCTGACTTTCCTCAATTGATGAAACTCGAATTCTGAACATGTGGCCTTTGATAGAAATCAAATCTTTCAATAAGTCCTTCAATCGGTAGGAAGAATCAAGTGGGTCTTGATAACTACCGGTATCGATTCCGCCAATCACTAATTCCTTATAGCCGTTATCTAAAAGGTTCTCCGCTTCTTTCAATATCTCGTCTTTATTTCGTGATCTTGAGTTTCCTCTTGTAAAAGGGACAACACAATAAGAGCAAAAATTATTACAGCCATCCTGAATTTTTAGATAAGCTCTAACTTTTTCATATCCATTGGCGATAGGTGTCTCCTCGAAAAAAAGTTTTCTAGTATTTGATGGTACCAAATCTTTGTTTTTTAGGCAAAAATCCAAATCGGAGGCAATTTTCTTATTGACTCCCAATACGGAAGAGACACCTTCTATCTTCAAATATTTTTCTTTGTGGATTTGGGAGGAACAACCTAAAACCACAACCTTGCTACTGGGGTGATCACGGACTAGGTCACGAACAAGTTTCAAGTCTTTTCTTTCAGCTTCATTAGTTACGGCACAAGTGTTTACAAAATAGATATCAGCATTTTCGGATTCCACGTAACCTTGCTTCAAAAGGCGTTCTCTTAAAGCCTGACTTTCATAGGAATTAACCTTGCAGCCGAATGTGAGAATTTTGAAGGTCATTTCTGGTTGAGTCTTTTCAGTTTCCTGATTTTGTTCTTTTGGCTGATTGCCAGAAGATCATTGAATAATGATCGAGAGATAAGCTCTAGAGTCAGAAGATGCTCTAAGAAAGCGTCGTGGTCATTCATATAATAGTCCTTCATCAGGATCTCAAGTCTCTGGAAAAGACCATCACCTGAGGGGTTCTTCAGTTTTTCATCAAAAAGAGGAATCTCCTGCTGTAATCCGCCGCAGTCATCGATGACAAAGATGACTTTGAAGTTTGGATGATAGAAGGCGTTGCTGTCTGAGTCGTGAATATCAAGTTTGACCAATTTCGTAAAATCACTGTCAAAGAGGTGGTTTCCATAAGTTTCAAAAGGATCGACGATAGAGGCCTGATTGTCTTTGAGCAGAGCCGAATAAGGAAAGGTCTTAAGTTCCTGGATGTCATCTCCATATTTTGAATTGACCTGAGTACTATAAGAAGGAATGTAGATCTTCTGTCCTTTGAATTCCAGATATGGAAGTTCAAAGTGAATAGAATCAATTACAGATCTTCTTTTAAGCTGATCAACTGAAAACACCCGGACATTCTCATCGATGACCTTTTTATTCAGAAGACCCCTAAGAACTATGTTTCCTTTGATGATTCCAAAAAGAGAGGAGTTGTCATTGAAGACCGATAAGGTCTGATTGAAAAGAGAGGCATAGCGGTCATAGAAGACCTGTTCTTCTGAGTTGGCACTGCTTTTAGGGTTAGACCAAAGCAGATAAGAGAACACTGTATTTTTCATTTGTTATTATTGTATAAGATTATACCCCTTATGACATAGAAAAAAGTCCTCTTGCTGAGGACTTTTTCTGAATCTAGATGGAGCAAGCGACGGGAATCGAACCCGCATAACGACCTTGGCAAGGTCGTGTTCTACCACTGAACTACGCCTGCAAATGGCGGATCTAGCGGGATTCGAACCCGCGGTCTTCTCCGTGACAGGGAGACGTGATAAACCGCTACACTATAGATCCA
>DHDT01000003.1:0-2480 GCA_002399505.1 Caryophanales bacterium UBA4869
CGCTTTTTTTGTGAAAAAGCAAGGCCCTTCAAAGAGGGTCTTTTTGTTTTATTTTTTCTTTATTCTTTTATTTGTCGTAATAAGGCTGATTTATCAAGATATTTCCTTTTTAAGCATGAAAAGTATAATATCAATGGATTTGGCATTATTGATTTATAAGCGCATTTTTGATAAAATCCTATAGTTGAGGAAACATATGGAAATTGGTAAAACTAATCGGTTTGGAAAAATCGATATTTCGCTTAAAGCCGTCGCTGATTTAGCAGGTACAACTGCTTCGTCGGTTTACGGTATTGTCGGTCTGGTCAGCAAGAAAGCTTTCCGGAACGCAGTTTTTCAGTTGCTCAACACTGGTGATTACGCTGATGGTGTATCTGTCATCAAATCCCAGGGGAAATATGAAGTCTCCTTATATTTAGTAGTTTCCAGCGATGTCAAAATCGCTGAAGTCGTATATGAAGTTCAGAAACAGGTCAGTTATGTACTGACTAAGAATTTCGGCATTAACTTTAAAGCCGTAAATGTCTATATTCAGGCCGTCAAATAATTCTTCTTCAACGAGAATCTGAAAGGGTTACAACATGATAAAGATCGATGGCGTTATTTTAAAACAGATGATTATTTCGGGATCTAACAATCTCTATAATTCCTATCCTGAGATCGATAATCTCAATGTCTTCCCGGTTCCAGATGGTGATACCGGAACCAATATGAATCTTACTATGTCTTCGGGAGCTAAAGAGGTTTTCAATAAGACTGAAACCTCCATCTCTTTAGTTGCCAAGGATTTTGCCCGTGGCCTCTTGATGGGTGCCCGTGGGAATTCCGGCGTTATCTTAAGCCAGATTTTCCGTGGTTTTGCCGAAGGACTCGAAGGCAAAGATTCTGTTGATGCCTTAGGTCTGGCTAACGCTTTTGTCGCTGGCAAGAACGTCGCCTACAAAGCGGTTATGAGACCGGTTGAAGGCACTATTCTCACTGTCATCCGCGAAGCATCAGCTGCTTTATATGAAAAAGCTGAGAAGGATATGCCTATCGATCAGGCCTTAGATATCCTCTATGACGAGGGTATGAAGTCTTTAGCCAGAACTCCTGATCTTCTTCCTGTCTTAAAGGAAGTCGGAGTCGTTGACTCAGGCGGTGCCGGTCTTTGCAAGATCTTAGAGGGCTTCAGCAAGGCTCTTCATAACGAGATTGTCGAAAAGACTATGGCCTCTGTCACTGAAACCAATGAACCTTATTCCACTGGCAAACCTTTGGTTCCTGAAACTGGTAATGTCCAGGCTAAATTTGCCCATAAGGAATTCGGCTACTGTACTCAGTTTTTGATTCAGCTTCCTGATCCTAAGAAATTAGGTGATAAGAAGAATTTCAATGAGAAGAGATTCAAGGCCATGCTTGAAGCTCATGGCAATTCCATCGTCTGTGTCCGTGACTCTGATCTAGTCAAGGTTCACGTCCATACCTTAAAGCCTGGCAATATTCTCACTTATGCCCAGCAGTTTGGCGAATTTAAGGCTATCAAGGTCGACAACATGTCCGAACAGCATGAAGAACTTATGCTCGATGATAAAGAAGAAAAAGCCAAAGCCGGTGTCAAAGAAGATTCGGATGACAAGATCGAGGTGACTACTTCTGCTCCTGAGTTTGAATCCAAACACAAGGGCGAAAGCGAAAAGCCGGCGGTCAAGAAAGAATTCGGATTGATTGCTGTCGCTGTGGGATCCGGTGTTGAAAAGCTCTTCCAGGATCTTTCAGTCGATTATATCGTCTCGGGCGGTCAGACTATGAATCCTTCCACGGCTGACTTCGTCGATGCCATCAAGAAAGTAAACGCCAAAAACATCTTCATCTTCCCCAATAACGGCAATATTGTCATGGCAGCTCAACAGGCCAGTGACATCATGAAAGACGCCTATAACGTCGCTGTCGTGCCGACTAAGACTATTCCCGAAGGCTTAGTGGCCTGCATGGTCTATAATCCCGGCTCTACCTTCGAAGACAACCTTGAATCCATGAAAGACAACGTCAGTTCCGTCAAGTCTGGCGAAATCACCTACGCCATCAAGGACACCACTATTGACGGCGTCACAGTCGGCAAGGGCAAGTTCATGGGCATCTTCAGCAAGAAGATCGTCTGCTGCCACAAGCACAAGCTCAATACCCTGATGGAGCTTCTCTCCAAGATGATCGACGAGGACAGTCAGATTATCACTGTCATCTGCGGTCAGGATGTAACAGAGGAAGAGAAGAAGGCCTTGACTGAACGTATCTCCGACAAATACGGAGACGGTCTCGATCTTGAAATCGAAGACGGCGATCAGCCAGTCTATTCCTTCTTTGTCTCTGTCGAATAACATTGACAACTCCTCTTTCGAAAGACTGAGGAGTTTTTTCTTTGTCTCTGATTAGTCCCTATTAGTTTTTATCCGCTGAATATCCGTCTTTTGGGCTTATAATATTAATGTGAATCAACATGG
>DHDT01000003.1:2591-6442 GCA_002399505.1 Caryophanales bacterium UBA4869
CCTTTATCAGGCTTTGAATGCCAATAGCGAAGAAGACGTTCTTCGTCATTTTCCTGTCCGCTATGAAAGCCTTAAAACGACACCGATATCAAAAGAACCTGTAGACTCTGAGCGAGTCGTCACGATTGGAAGACCTTGGACTATCAAGAGCATCAAAGCAGGGAGAACTTCTATCATCAGATTCAAGATCTTGGTTTTCGGAAACCGGGAAATACCGGCGATGATCTATAATCAGCCTTTTTATATGATGAAACTCAATACTGGCAAAGACCTGCTTTTTGTTCTTTATTATTCTGATAATCGAAAGTGTTATATCGTCTCTTCGATTCACGACCTGGATTCATATTATGTCATTTCCGGAATGAGACCTGTCTACGCTCTTCCTAAAGCTGTCTCCGCTTCTTATTTTTCCAATTACATCAAGAAGATCCTCTCTTATCCTCGGGAAGCTTCCTATATGACTTCTGTTCTTCCTAAGAAGTACATTGAAAAATACCGTCTCGCTAATGAATATGATGCTTATCGCTTTGTCCATCTGCCCCGCAATGATAAAGACCTCCAGGAAGGACTGCGAGTCTTCAAATACGAAGAAGCTCTTTCTTACTGCATCAAAGCCCTTCTTTTGAAAAAGGAAGCGAACAGACAAAAGAAAGACACTCTTCCTATCGATCACGACAAGATTAATCAGCTGATATCCTCTCTTCCCTATAAGCTTACTTCTGATCAAGTCATAGCGACAAGGGAGATAGTGACTGACTTAGAGAAAGAACAGGTCATGTATAGACTTCTCCAGGGAGATGTCGGTACCGGAAAGACTTTAGTCGCCTTCTTGTCTCTATATGCTAACTATCTCAGAGGAGAACAGGGCGTCTTGATGGCTCCGACTTTTGAATTGGCTCTACAGCACTACAATAACGCCAAGAAGGTCTTCTCATCTTTAGGATTGAATATCGGACTGCTGACTGGAAACAATCTGAAGGCGAAAGAAAAGAACTCTCTTCTCAAAGACTTGAAGGAAGGGAATATCGATATCCTTGTTTCCACTCATTCAGCGATTTCCAAACAGGTGGAGTTTAAGAAACTGGGTCTTTCAATCATCGATGAACAGCAGCTTTTTGGTGTTGCTCAAAGAGAAGAACTGATCAAAAAAGGCGAAGGCAGTGATACTCTGATGATGTCTGCGACTCCTATCCCCAGAACCCTTTCTCAGATCATCAATGCCGACTTGGATGTCTCGACCTTGGAGGAGTTTCCTAACGGCCATCGAAATGTCCGTACCTCCGTTGTCCGTTCGACAGATCCTGTCATCGAAAAAGCCATCAATAAAGCCATCGCCTCTAAAAGGCAGATCTTCATAGTCGCACCTAAGATTGAAGAAAACGACAGAGGAAATGCTTCGGCTGAAGCAGTCTATAAAGATATAAGTGAAAGATTTGGAGAAGACAACTGTCAGCTGCTTCACGGGAGAATCAAGAAGGAAGACCGCGATCAGATCTATCAGCGTTTTCTGACTGGCGAGAAACCCATCTTAGTCTCAACCACTGTCATTGAAGTCGGTATCGATGTCTCCACCGCTGGCCTTCTTATCGTCTATGATGCCAACTATTTCGGTCTTTCCGCCTTGCATCAGCTTCGCGGACGTATCGGAAGAAGCGGTGATTTCGCCTTAGCTCTTTTGATCTACGACGGACATGACAAAGACGCCAAAGAAAAACTTGATTATCTGTCTAAGACTAATGACGGTCTTTTGATCTCACAGTTTGATCTGAGACAGAGAGGATCTGGCTCATATTCGGGTGAAAGACAATCGGGCAGGAGTGAGCTTCTGGTCTGTAATTTCGTTTCTGATTTCAATGTTTTCAAATGTGCCAGACAAGATGCCGAAGAAATATTGTCTTCTCCTGATTCTCAGGACAACTCCCGTTATCTCAAAACCATCGAATCAGAAAAAAACACATTCATTCTTTAAGTGAGTCGAAACTATAATATACAGATGTTTTTTGTTATTATATATGTTGAATAATATGACTAAAGAGGAGAGACATATGGTTAAACTGGCGATTGATATGATGGGGTCTGATTTAGGACCTTCAGAATTGGCAAAAGCTGTTATTCAGTATGAAAAAGAAAACGAAGATGTTTCTTTTCTTCTCTTTGGCGATGAAAAAGTTCTGACTCCTCTTTTTGCAGAAGACTCCAAAAGAAGAACTGAGATTGTCAACACCGGGAAAGTCATTCCGATGGAGATCAAACCCCTTGATTTTCTTCGAGCCAAAGACTCCTCTCAGTATCAAGCTGTCAATGCTGTGAAAGAGAAGAAAGCAGACGGCATTGTCACTGCCGGCTCGACTGGCGGCTTTGTCATCGGCTCGACTATCCTACTCAGAAATATCGAAAACGTCACCAGGGCGGGACTTTGTTCTCCTTTCCCGACTTCAGTCCCCGGCAAGGCAGCTGTCATTCTTGATATCGGTGCCAACAACGTCAATACCAGTGAAGATCTTTATGGCTTTGCCAAGATGGGATCAATCTATGCCAAGGAAATCCTCAACATGGAAAATCCTTCTGTCTACACTCTCACAAACGGTCAGGAAGAAGGCAAAGGCACAGATGAGATCGTCGGTGCCTATAAGCTTATGAAAGAAAAGAATCTTCCCGGTTTTAAAGGCAACTGCGAAGCCCGAGAATCTCTTGACGGCCACCATGATGTCATCGTCACTCCCGGTTTTGTCGGCAATATCTATCTCAAAGCTGTCGAAGGAACAGCCAGTATGATGAACGATATGATCAAGAAGGCCTTCAAAAAAAGTCTCAAGACCAAGATGGGTTACCTTTTAGCTAAAGAGGGCTTCAAAGAGATGAAGACCAATATGGATTACCGCCGCTTTGGCGGAGCTATCTTCCTTGGTGTTGACGGCGTTGCCGTCAAAGCCCATGGAAATTCCAATGCCTATGCTTTCTATAACGCCATCGGCGTGGCCGACAAGATGGTAAAGTCTGATATCATCAAGAAGATTTCTGAGGCTTTCCATGATTGAAGGCTTAGACAGGGCTCTCGCTCAGTTTGATATCACTCCTAAAGATATATCTCTTTATGAGATGGCCTTTACCCATGCCTCATATACTAACGAACATCTCGATGAACAAGACTATGACCGACTGGAATTCTTAGGGGACTCGATCTTAGACATGGTCATCGGTGATTTTGTCTACCAGTTTTATCCTAAAGCCGACAGCGGCATTCTCTCTAAGATGAGATCGGCCTTAGTCGAAGGACGTACCTTGACTGATTTCTCTGAGAAATCCTTTGGCTTTGATGTTCTGGTCCGTTATTCTGTCGGTGAGAAAGGCAATGTCCGCTTTCATCACCATATCAACGAAGATGTTCTTGAGGCATTTATCGGTGCTGTCTATCTAGATCAGGGCTATTCTTTTGTCCGCAACCTCTTATATAAAATCTATGCTCCCTTGATTCCGACTGCTTTAGACCGGGCGACCAGAAATGATTCTAAGAGCCGTCTTCAGGAACTGCTCAGTTCCAATATCGACTATGTCGTCGTCGCCACTGAAAATATCAATACTGAGAATGTTTCCTATATTGTCGAAGCTCGGGTCGGGACAGCTGTCTTAGGTATTGGACGCGGTCACAATCAAAAAGAAGCAGAGATCAACTCTGCTCAGGATGCTTTGCAAAAAAGAGTAGGCGGTAAATAAAATGGGACTGTTAAACTTCCTTAAAGAAAAATTCTCACATCGTAAAGAAGAAAAAGAAGAAAAGAAAAAGGCAGTGAAAGATTTTGCTTTGAAAAAGGGACTTCTGATTGCATTGCTTGCTGGAGTTATGAGTGCCT
>DHDT01000003.1:6457-6996 GCA_002399505.1 Caryophanales bacterium UBA4869
GCTCTTTCTGATGCTGAAAAAGCAGATAAGACTCCTTCCTCAGTAAGTCAGGCAAAAGAGGAGACTCCTATTCTGACTGAGAAAGAAAAAGAAAAACAGACCGAAGACAAGTATGTTGCCGGTCTTGATAAATCCCGTATTGGCTTTACTGAACGTCTTAAGAAACTCGCCAATGCCAATAAGACTGTCAATGCTGCCTATTTCGATCAGCTGGAGCGTATTCTCATCGAAGCCGATGTCGGCGTCAACCTCTCTTTGGAACTTATCGAGCAGACGGAGACTCAGGCCCGAGCCGATAATATCAGCGAATCCGTAAAGATCAATGAGATTCTGATCGATAAGATGTTTGTCGGTTATGCCAATAAAGGCGGTTCTTTTTCGACTGACATCCATTTTGCCGCCACCGGTCCGACTATCGTCTTTATGTGCGGAGTAAACGGAACCGGAAAGACGACCACAGTTGCCAAATTAGCCAACAAATATAAAAACAAAGGGCATAAGGTACTCTTGGTTGCCGGCGATACTTTCAGAGCCGGTGC
>DHDT01000003.1:7120-7294 GCA_002399505.1 Caryophanales bacterium UBA4869
GGCGATACTTTCAGAGCCGGTGCTGTGGAACAGCTCCAGTTCTGGGCTACAAAAGTCGGTGTCGATATTCTTTCTAAGCCTAATGCCGATCCCGCTTCCCTTTGCTATGATGCCTTGAAGAAAGCACAGGATGAAGGTTTTGATCTGGTCTTTATCGATACAGCCGGACGTCTT
>DHDT01000024.1:0-5319 GCA_002399505.1 Caryophanales bacterium UBA4869
ACGTTGGGAAACTATTAATTAAACATATATTGTTAATTTTTTCTGCGATGCTTTTAGAATTAACAAACTCTAATGTGGTTTCCTTGTTATCTATTAATTCATCAATATTAACATTGAAAAATAAAGCTAATTTTTCCAAATTTTCTTTAGTGGGATAGGTAACTCCCGTTTCAGATTTAGCAATTAAACTTCTAGATATAAAAATTTCAGATGCCAATTCTTCTTGAGTTAAGTCCTTTTCTTTTCTAAGTGATTTTAATTTCTCACTAAACATTGTCACTACCACCTTTTAATATATTTGACATTTTAATTATAACAGAATTTATTATATATTTAGTTGTTCTATCACTTGAACATTTGTGAAAAAGCATTCATATTACGTGAGCACGAATGATATGCGTCCTGCCTTTTGAGAGATCATGAAGCCCTCCGGGTCTTCTTTTTGTTATCCTCGTTTTTGGAGAAAGACAAATGGGAAAGAAGTCTTCTTTTACGTCGGAATACAGGACGAGGCTGCTGTCTGACTAACATGTCTCCAATCTGTCAATGGCGGCACTCTGGGGAATGAACGGAATAAAGATATCCACCTTGGAGTACTGGCTGAGGAAGGAGACCGAGTATTCGGTGGCAGTCGATGCCACACCGCCGAACAGGCACAACCTCATCGCCGTCACCGGACAGGTGCGGGCACTTGACGTCACCGACGAAGTCAGCCTGACCATCAACGGCTTCAGCGTCAGGATCGGAAGGTCTTTCTCTATCCCGGGACCACCGACATGAGGCTTGGGATATATGGCCTGATCAGAAAGGTGACCTCTCACGAGAAGGACTGCGCCTATGTCTTCTGCTCGAAGGACAGGAGGACGGAACTGCTTCTGCCGATCCTGAAGGGATACAGGGGGAAGCTGACGTTCGACGGCTATGCCGGATACGACCGCTTCGCCGGGGACATAGGCATCCAGTACTGCCTCGAGCATCTGAAGAGGAAGTCCACCGACATCGCAAAGACCCTGACGGACAGCCGTAAGGAGACATCGGCCTTCTTCAGGGCGGTGAAGCTCATCGACAGGATACTCGCCAACGAGAAGGAAATCGCAGAGAAGGGACTGACCCCCGAGGAGACCATCGGCGAAAGGGCGACCGAGGGATAACTCTCCGGCATCGACGCGGCCGAGGAGTCAGACCTTGCGGCAGCCAACAACGAGGCCGAGAACTGCGCCAAGTCATTCGCCTGCGTCAGGAAAGAACTCGCTGTTCGCCAAGTCGGAGAAGGGCGGCGAGAGCGCCGCCATACTGATGACGCTGGTGACGACGGCCATGGCAAACGGGCTGTACCCTGACCTTTATGTCGAGAAGCTTCTGAAGAACATCGTCGGCGACCGCTCTGACTTCTCCAAGTACATGCCCTGGTCCCCTTGGATGCGTGAAGGAATCGAGTACAGGAAGTAGACATAAAAGCCCATACGGATATCCGTATGAATTTACGGATATTCGTAAAAGACCGAATTTTCAGCAGATTCCGTGCTTTTTTATGTCAATATTTCCTGCCAAGTATATCATTCGTGCTTACTCCAATAGTTGTGATAATTAAATTAAAACTTTTCTATTTCAGTAAAAGAACTGATTTCTAAGAAGTATAAGCAATTGCCAGAGTCGTTTTCTTTGCCCTTTGATAATAATGAAACACCAATAGTGATAACGTTCCTTTTGAGCAATAACTACAACTTAATGAAATTGGTCTTTGAGGGCGATTTACATAACCTTCATGATATTTATTAATCAAATATTCCTTTCATTAAAGTAGTGAAGATTATGCAAATACTTAAAAGGACATTTGGTATTCATTTTTTCGTAAGTTTCAATTTTCTCATCAATCTCTTTGTGAAGAGCATGATTATAAAACTTTTTATGAAACAAATTCCTCTGTTTAATTTTCAATCTTGTTATAAGTTTGTCATAAACCGTTCCTATATCAAATGAAGAATTGAAGTTTTTATATATACAATAGCATCCAATTCCTTTTTTATCACAAATGTTCTTCATTCTTATTATATTTTCGTCATTCATTTTCAGACCACAAATAATATTTGAAATTTCGTATGAATTTTTTAATCCTCCTTTGTTAGAAAGTAGTCTATATTCTTTTTCATCTCTCCAGCACATATTTTTTGTTAATGATGCTTTTAAAAGATTAATTCTTATTTGTCGGTCATTGTTTTTATAAAAAAAATCATATAGGGTCCCCATTTTTATCGTTATTGGTAAATCACTATATTTTATTTTGATTAATTTATTTGTGCATTCCATTTCAGGTATTTTATATTGAACACAAAAACCGTTATGTCCATTTGCATATGAATCCCACATTTTGAAATTCATAATATCAATTAAATCAGTAAAACAACAAACGTATTGGTTAAGTTTAATCGTGGATTTAATTTCTTTAGTGATTTTTTTTTGAAATTCTCCCTTTATAATGTTAATTTTTTTATTTAATTCTTTCGATTTAGTTTTCATAATATCGAAAAAAGAGTCGTGATGATTACCTTCAATTGCATATCTACTTGTTTCAGACAATAAACGATTATACTCATCGTGAGATAAATAATCTAAGCTATTTGTTTCTCTGATTAATTTTTTGTCTTTGATATATTTTAAAATGACTTTTTCTTCAGCCTCGAAAAATTCTTCTTCATAATTAAATTCTAATGGGTCATTAAAATTTGTATATTTTGTCAAAAACACCTCATTATTTTCAACTGAACGAAAATTATATTCTTTTTTTGCTGAAAAAAATTTATATATATATTTCAAATTTTCCACAATAGCACTTCCTTATATCTAATATTATTATAGATTTTGAAGATGGAAGCTAGTATATTTTTGTATTATCAACTTTACAGTAAAAAAGCATCAATTTTTAAAGGATTTTAAAACCCTTTTATATGATGGAGAATAGTGTTGTTGGCTTTTAGTAAAAGTCTTTTTTTTTGGGGGGGATAGAATATCCCTGACAAGCGGATTACAAGGGATTCGGTCGTTGACCTTAGGATGTTCGATTATAGGACGCTGAAGGGGAGGTTCAGGTCAGTCTTCAAATCAATAACCTTCGACAACAGCCCGTAGTTTTCAAAATGGAGGGAGGCGGAGCAGGAGCTGGGAACAGTGCAGGATATACCACTCATGCGATAAAGGCAGCCTTGAGAACTTCAACTGCCAGAAAAGAAGGTATGTGCCAAAGGAGACGGACATCAATGAGGTAAGCCTTACGAAGACGATGGAAATCAACAATGAAGTCAACTGCTAGCATAGAAAGTTTCCCAGATACTGGGATGTATCTATGATTTATTGCTTCGGCTTGAAATTAGCGGAATTTATTCCACTAAGTAATTTAAGGTCAGTTTGAATTGTTCTTTCGGAAACGGCAAAAATATCTGCCAAATAAGCAATAGAAAAAACATGATGCTTTTCATCAGCAATTTTGTTGATCAGCATTATTCTTCTTTGCTCAGGCGTAGCTTTTCTAAGAAGATATTCAGGGGCGTTGAAATCAAAATCAGATTCCGGATTCTCTATTTCTACAAATCCGTATTTATGTTTATGTTTTTCTGAAAAATCACTATTGTTACGGCTTGCCATATTTTATTGCCTTATAAACTGATCAGCAGTCATATTGAGTTGCTTTGATGTGTTCATAAAATCACTTATTTGCTTAAAAATCCTTGTTCAAATGCTCCAGGAAATTGGAACTTCCTGTCTCTTCCTTCAAAAGTGACAGTGATGAATCCGGAAGCTTTATCAATTGCTTTCACTGTCCCTTTACCAAAGGCTTTATGAGAAACTATTGATCCAACACATAAATCAGATAAATCGACTTTCTTAATTGGCTTTTCGTAGAAAGGTGTCACTGTATTCTTTATAATTGTTTCCTTGGTTGGGGAAACAAAAGAATGTTTTGTCTCTTTGACAAGCGGTCCTCTGATGTTATCTATATTTGGCTTAATTCTTTCAACAATAGGTCCATCATTCTCTTCATCATTATCATCATCATAGGATACATTGTTATTTGCATCATCAAAATATGGACGATTAATTGAATTAAAAGGCATTGGATTATATTTTTGGGAATCTAAAAGTTCTCCTGCCATTTTGTCGTAATCATCTTTGGAAATAACCGTGTTGAATAAGCCGACTTTTTCACCTTCGTGTTTATTGATACCAGTATAGTTAAGAGACGAATCCTCGTATCGTTTGAATTTATAAACGGTATCGTTCATTAAGGCTTCATTAAATACACCCAAAGATACAAGCAAATCAAAATCTTTTACTGTTAGACCGGTGACTTTTTTGAACAAAGAAGGCTCAAGTTGAGTAATGACATCCTTAAGGCTGTATTCTCGATAGTCAGTAAGATACATAAAGACAGGGATTCTTGTGGCAAACTTGATGAGCTTATCCTGTATCTCTTTTCTCTTAGATTTGTATTCTTTTTCTTCTTCAGTAAGTTCGCGCTTTTCTTTAGGAGTGACATCTTTGCCATCCTTCTTGGCTTTTTTGACGGCTTCAGATTTATTGATGATTGTTTTGATATCATCATTCAATGAACGGAAGCCTTCAATTCTCATCAAAGCATCCATAGCTTCTTGACTGGCAAGAAGTCTTTGGAGAGTAGCATTGTCAACATTTACCAGAAGAGCGGATTCCCACCTCTTAGCAAGAAGGGTTGCCGTAGTTCCAGACATTGCAAGATCTAATATTTCAGCTGCATTGACTTGTCTCATACTGCTTCCGTTATATGCAAGAACAGGGAGGAAGTTGATAAAGTCACCAACCTTCTTCTCTGGATTAGCTTCCTTTACATTAAGACGGCAGGAATAATCTGAAATCTGACGCAAAGCTCTATTTAAAGCAAAATCAAAAACATAGCATTCCTTTTTCAAAATCTCTGTCGTTCCATCTTCTTTCTTAATAGTCCAAGGGCTTTGAACACGAAAGGCTGCTTGGAAATAGGTTTCAGGACTAGAAAGGTTTCTGAGCATAAAAATCCCTGTCCAAGGTTTGATAGTGACACCTGTTGTCAATTTTCCGCAAGAAAGCGTGATAGTTTTTGAATTCAAAGGATCGTTCATGGATTCCTGAACTGGTTTTAAGGCATCAATTCCTATGCCAGCTTCAGGACCGGCACAGACATTGATTGTATAGTCATGATAAAAAGCATTCTGTGGCATAGTCAAAAGATTAGCCATAGCCTGACAGGAAGCAACGTTAGGCATAAACCAAAGCGTATGAGACAAAACACTTAAAAGTCTGGTATCTGAA
>DHDT01000024.1:5422-6995 GCA_002399505.1 Caryophanales bacterium UBA4869
AGGCATTGCAGGTTTTTCAGCACCGAGTTTCAGTTCGTCAACTGTTGTTTCAAGATAAGAACCACGTATAAGATCCAGCCATTTTTGAACATAGTCTTCATAAATGAAATGAGCATCTTTTCTTTTTCCTTCTGCAGAGAAAAAGACATTTAAATCAAATTCATTAAATTCTCCGCCTTTAGCGATTTTTTCTATGCTTTCCGGTAGTTTATAGGTAAGCATAATCATCTTTGGCAATGCAGAATAAGGATTATCATCACCAACCCAGTCTTCTTTTGCCTTGTGTTCATCACTATAGGTCCAGTTATATATTTGATCTTCAATAAACTCACCTGAGTTTATAGCTCTAAAAGGAGTTCCAGATAAATACAAATAGTATGAAGAAGTAATAGGCAGCCAGGTTTCATCCAATTCGTTACCTGAATTATCTTCATTATCATTTTCATCATATTCATCTTCATCCTGCTCAAATAGTTTCTTTGCAGAATCTCTCCAGGCACCGAAATGATATTCATCAAAAACGACAAGATCCCAATTATTAGTGTGGACCCATTCATTGTGAGCTTTGATTCCACCAGTTGCTTTATCAACCCCTAAGAAGTCTTGGAACGAGCCGAAGCAAACGATAGGTTTTGTTTTATCTGCTCTTTCATATTGTTCGTCTAAAGTATCTGAGATGTTATCAGGGTCTCTTGCTATAAACTGCCACCCAACAAAATCAACGTGAGTAAGAAGGTCTTCCTTCCAAGCTGATTCAACTGCTGGTTTGAAAGTGAGTACAAGGACTCTCTTAAAGCCCATTTTCTTAGCAAGTTCATATGTTGCAAACGTCTTTCCAAAACGCATTTTCGCATTCCAAAGAAATTTTGGATAATGATGCGACCCTTCAGCGTAGGTTGACTCAAAATAAGCCTCTGTTTTTCTAACAGCTTCTTCCTGCTCAGGTCGCATTTTGAACGTTTCAGTTCTTTTCTCAAAGTTTCTTGTTCCAGTTTTAACTGCGACTATTGCGGCCTTAACATCATTCACAGAGCATTTAAACCACTCAGAATCACCGAGTTGTTTAATTCCCATTCTTTTTAAGGCTCTATGAACATCATGATCCATAAAGGAAGAACCATCAGAAAGCATTGCTGATTCACGCAAAACAATTCTATATGGAACTAAACCATCAGGGCGTTTTGTTGGATATTGTTGTGCAACTCTTTTATCCACATCAACAGAGGTGTAGCCAACTTTAAGACAATTCGGATATGAAATGTCCGAATAAGCATAGATCATTGGCTTAGATTCTGCTTTTGGAGATATGAGTTTATCTAATTGGTCAGACATTATTTTCCCACCTTTTGTTGTGATATTGTCTTTGTGATATATTCAATATCTTTCTGTGAAAAGCCATATTTTGTAAATAGCATTTCATCAGTCCATGGATGGGTAAAATCTTGTAGTGGGATAAATTGATATACTTTTACAGTTGTGTGTTGTGTTAGTTTTTTTAAGCCCAAAAGGAAATGGAAAAATTTAGTTTTTACGTAACTACAAACATTCTCGGCTTCCATTTTTGATTTCCATG
>DHDT01000024.1:7106-23027 GCA_002399505.1 Caryophanales bacterium UBA4869
CATGGCCCGTTCATTATATACGTTTCTGTATTAATAGAATTAGGCTCACTAATAATCGGCTTCAATACATCAGTACGAAGATCTCCAGAACCAACCGCTTCAGGAATTATTACTTTCCATTTATCAATGAACTCTTGTCCTCGACTTATTCGGCTTTTCCTAATATATCCAATAGAATGATTAGCATAAACTTTAATCATTCCTTCTAAATGCATTTTGGAGTCGAAATCACTAAAAAAAGTTCGAAAACCAAATTGCATGGCGGGTTTAACGACAGAGGCAAAAGATACTTCTTTTTTCTCCTTAACCTTATTAAGAATTGAAATAGCTTCATTAAATCTAATAAAAACGTCATCACCTTCTTGTAAAAGTGGTCTTTTCATCTCAGATGAAACGATTCCATTTTCATGAGTTCTAATCAAGCAATCACCATTATAATTCCTATTACGCAGAAAATATGAAACACCACCTTTTATATCAACGCCGGGAAAGCAATCGCTAGCGTCAATAAAATCGTCAATTATTTCAATATGCTTATCGTTCAGCATCTTTTCCCTAAAACCATCTAGCCCCTTACCTCCAGCAAACCACCTTGATGGTGTAATCATTACCAGGTAATGTGGATTTAATTTAATGGCTTGTTAAACAAATAAATTATAAATAGGTTTAGCGCTAGCTTGTGCTCCACCATCATCTAATTGATATGGTGGGTTCCCGATAATTACATCAAATTTCATTTTAAATAAGTCCTCCGGTTTAGTCGTATGAATAAACTCATATGCGTGTGATTCTAGGTCATTTCTAACTTTCGAACCAAATGTCTTATCACTGCATCCACAGAACATGCACTTTCCATCAACGAAAGTATGCTCACTGTTTCTATATTTTATATTTCCCTGAATATTATCAAAAATAGAAACAGAATACTTTCCATTTGGATATTTGGAGCAATATAGACTTCTTCTTGACATTAAACTTGTAAGCTCAGTGATTGCTATACCAAAGAGCTGCTTATGAAGAATATGATCAATTCTTTCAGAGAGATCAGGAATCTTGTCTTTAAGACCAATAAGTAGTTTCTTAGCTATTTCTCTTAGGAAAATTCCTGATTTGCAGGCTGGATCAAGAAAGGTTGTGTTTGGATTAGTGAAAAGCTCTTCGGGCAATAAGTCAATCATCGCTTTTGCAATTTCTGGTGGTGTAAAAACCTCATCGTTTGACAAGTCAGCCAGGCATGAAAGAACATCAGGAGTATAGCCAGTGTCTATTGGTTTGTTATCGCTCATTTTTGTTCCCATACCTTTCTATAATCTACTAAAGAGAATTCCTTGATTGGAGTAGGTATCCAGGCATTGGTCTCTTTATCAAATTCCCAGTCGTTCATCTCAAATAAATCCATGGTGTTCTCATGGCCTCTAAGCATTTGGTCAAGGCGGAAATCTCTTCTTTTAATGGTTGATTCAGATACAAATGACCATTCCGAGAAAATTATAGGCTCATCTAGATCTTTGCCTTTGCCATCTACTTTCTCCAAAGTGAGAGCGTTACCGCAAAGAATATTTCTTTCTAAAATAAATTTTGCAGAGTTTCTTGTGTCATCGTTTGCTTTGCCATCAGCATATTTATCATATTCAGATAGCCAAATCTTATATAGTCTTTCACGACAAGCTTTTACATTGTCTTCAAGTAATTCAATCCCATAAATGCTCGTTAAGGCAAGTATAGAATATTTTTCATAATCAGATGGATTCTTTCCATATTGTTTTTTAACGACAGTAAGTTTTCTGTTTAAAATCTCGGTTAGAAAATTCCCGTCTCCGCAAGCAGGTTCAAGGAATCTAGAATCAATTCTCTCAGTTTCCCCTTTGACAAGGTCAAGCATGGCATTGACTTCCCTTGGGTTAGTAAAAACCTCGCCATGATCAGCGACTCTTTGTTTAGATTTTATTTGCTTTTTTGGCTCAGTTGTTTTTTTGCTCATTCAATGCCGGTCTCTTTCTTGAATAAATCATTCAACTTTTTCTTCATTTTCATGGTTGGCTCGAATTTTCCGTTTTCCCAACGATTCACAGTCGTAAAAGAAACACCGAGCAGTTCGGCTAAATCTGTTTGAGTAAGAAAGTTTCTCTCACGATAATCTTTTATAGCCTTTGAATAATCCATAAAATCCTTTGAATGTACTTATATTTATCTTCTTAAGCATAATTATAGCATGTTTATGGCAATTTGCATAAAAAGAAACTAGCAATTGGGGAGAGACAATAAGTATGTGTATGGGAGGTAAACAGAGAGTTTGTTTGGTCGGCATGCCGACCAATCGCAAAAAAAGCCACAGTCCTCTATAATTTGTTCGTTCACAACAACCAAGGAGGAGTGTGGTATGTCTATTCTATCATTGTTCGAAGGGAAAACGCCCGAAGAGATAGGCGGAATCCTGACCGGGGAGCTTGACTCCTTCGTCAAAGCCAGGATCGAGGAGGCCCTCAACGACGCCTTCGGCGGAGAAATCGAGGACTTCATTGCCGAATGGCTCCAAAAAGGCGAGGGCGCCGTGAGGAACGGGCACTACGAGAGGCACCTCAAGACCAAATACGGCCCCGTCGCGGTGAGGGTCCCGAGGGACCGGATGAACCTGTTCAAGACGAGGCTGCTCCAGCCGTACCAAAGGTCGACCGATGACCTCGAGGCCACGGTCCAGAGGCTCTGCATCGAGGGCATGACCCTCTCCGAGATAACGGCGTTCCTCAAAGGGGACTCAGACCTTGGGCTCTCGGCCGAATCCGCGGCGAAGATGGTGAGGAAGATGGCCGGAGAGGCCGATGCTTTCAGGTCCAGGCCCCTGCCGAGGTGCGTGGTCGTCCTCATGGACGGCACATACGTCCCCATAAGGCGGAGGTACGGGGATTCCTCGTCGATCGAGAAGGAATGCATCGAGGTCGCGATGGGCGTAACCGAGGACGGCAAAAGGGTCATCCTGGGGTTCCGGACCGTGCCGAACGAGGGATCCTCGTCGTGGGGCGACTTCCTGGAACGCCTGAAGGCGAGGGGCATCGGCGACCCGAAGCTGTTCATCACCGATGGGCTCCAAGGGATGCCGGAGGCGATAGCCGCCTCGTTCCCCGCCGCCAAGCAGCAAAGGTGCCTCGTCCACATACAGCGCAGCATCTCAAAGGCCGTGAGGGTCAAGGACCGGAAGGAGATCGCCGAGGACTTCAAATCCGTCTACGGGAAGGCCGACGCGGCCGAAACGTTCTCCGCCTTCGATGCGTTCTTGTCGAAATGGGGCAGGCCCTACCCGAAGCTCATGTCCTCGCTCATCGCCATAAAGGGGGCTCTGTTCGCCTATCTGCGTTTCCCCAAGTGCATGCGGTCGGCGATCATGACGTCAAACGCCATAGAGTCGTTCAACTCATGCCTAAAAAGGCAGACCAGGCGCCGGGTGATAATCAATTCCGAGACCAACGGCCTCATCGTCATGTGCCAGGTCATAAAAGACTACGAGCAGAACTCGAGGGGGGCGAAATACCTGAAATACATGGGCGAGGAGGAAAAACAGAAACTCGGATTCAAATAGACGACCGTAGAGGACGAAGGCTGCTATGCCCTATACACAAACTTTCTTGCAAATCTCAGCAATTGAAACTAAAAAAACGTTTTTAAAAGTAAGATAACTATATGTTCTCCGGTTGTTCTTTTCCGGGCTCTGTATTTGTCACATTGGTTTGACTTGTATTTGAAAGATCGCTTATTTTTTTAGCAATACTAGCAAACATCGTTTTAAGCTCTTTTATTTGCTGAGAATCTTCTTTTGATTCATTTTCACTGGAGTATATGTCGTCTTTGTGAAAATCTAAGAAAGTGTAAATTTCTGATCCTGTTATTGAATGGTTTTCAATATCAAGAGATTTTATTGGATTTCCTTTTTTATCCTCTAAAGTAATAGTGACTTTGGAAATATCTTCTTTAAACCTAATTGTTTTCTTCATCGTCTTTTACCTCCGTGTAATAATTTAGACGATCTTCGATTGCTCTTTTACCACCATCCATATTATCAGCAATAAATTGCATAATACCATTTTCATCATCTTCCAAGCATCCTGATTTCGCTTCTATTTTTTGGTTTTTACTTGTCAAACAAATGATATTATCAGCATCACTGTTTACTACTAAATAAGGGCTATGAGTTACTAGGATAATTTGGCGTGTACCATCTGTTGTATTTTTTAATTTTGAAATATATGTTGAAAGATGTTTAGTAATATTGCTTGGAGAGATGTTATCCTCCGGCTGGTCAAATAAAAGAAGATGATTGGAATCATTTGTGGATGCCAAGCATTTAAAGAAATTTAATGATTGTTGTCCTGGAGTAGCACCTTGTGTTTGATTCTTTGAATCAGTAGTATCAAGAATCTGTTCAGTTATTTTTTCTTCTTTATCATAGAACTTTTGAAGATTTTCATTCATTTTGCCCTTGATTTCATCAAGAGAACCTACATTTTTACATCCTTTAATGGAAGAAGCAAAACTCTCAATAGTCCTTATTTCTTTCAAGTTTTTTATATCCGCTTTTTTCGCCATAAACATAAATTCATTAAATGATTCTTTTAGATTAACATCACAATAATTTGCAACTTTATTTAATGAAATCTCACCATAAATTTTTGATACTTTACCATCTTTTATAACGTTAGGAAATTTTTCAAAACAAGAAGTTTCCGAAATTAATTTATACACTAAAACCACAGATTCTATGATTTGTTTCTTTTGGTTAATATATGCTTGCGATGCTTTTTCTGGACCATTCATTAATTCCTTAACATTGGATTCGTAGGAATCAATTGATGTCTCAATAAAACCTCTAACCTTGATTTCAAAATCTTTATTTTCCGCTTTTGTTTTTAATATATCTGATATTTCCTTGATATTGTTAACGGCAGTGTTGAATTTGTCTTGGTATTCTTTTTCCAAATGAGAAATTACTTGCTTGGTTTTTACATTTAAAGTATTAAAAGAAGATAGAATTGAACTTATTTCAGTTTGCGCTAATGTATAGTCATTTGAATTTGATTTAAAATCCTCGTCATAAGAAATATAAATGAATTTTGGTTTTTCTTTATCAGCCTCCGTTTTAACCTCAAAAGGCTTGGTTGACAAAGACTGAATTGCTTTCTCGATTTTTATTTGATTGCTTATGGCTTCAAATAGCGAATCGGTATATTGTTGATAAGTTCTTTCGAAGCAAGAATTATCTATATTCCCAATTTCGTTTTCTTTATGAAGTGCTTTTATTATTCCCGAACCACAATCTTTTAAAGCGGTTGCTAATTCCCCTTGTGAAATATAAGTCTGGGTTTTTGATGAGTTATTAAAGATTTCGACTGTGTTTTTGTCACAATAACGCTTATATACTTTTTTTAATGATTCTAAATCGTTAACAAAACTTGAAAGAACAAATGTTTTGCCACTTCCATTTTCTCCAACTATCGCATTGATTCCAGGGGAAAGAGGCACTTTCGAACCATTAATTGAAATAGATTCAATATATGGTGATAAGTTAAATTGGTTTGTACAAAACCTGGTTTTAGGAGAGGTAGCACACATCAATAATCCTTTGTAATTAGGAAGTGCTTTTACAGAACACGGAAATCCAGGCTTATTCATAATAAGTCCAGTTGTTTTTTCTTTCACAACCGAATTTTTATCGTGATATGGATAGGCATTCCAATCGTGACAATCACTGCCAATAAAGAGCGCTTTGCCTTCTGGGATGTCAAAAGTCTTTAAATCCCTTAATAAAATGCTTTCGTTTCTAGGACTGCTATATTCAAGCGCTGAAACTGTACCAAGTGATTGTATCTTCTCAGTAGTGCTTTCAGTACTATCTATAAAATCGGAATGACCCTCACCATAATGGCGGGTTTCAATCATCTCAGATCGTTGCTCACCAATTAATACAGCAGAACATCCTATGCTTTTAATTAATGCTTGAAAATCTTTCCACGAAAGGTGAAAATCAAGTTTAGATTGTGCTATTTTATCAGAATATTGATCTAATTCTTTTATAGCTTTTTTTCTTTCTGCAGAGTCTTTTATTTTAGATATAGAAACAGCTTTTTCAATATCATCATCACTAAAAATTCTTTTTTGAATTGAGTCGATTGCTCCTTTGTTATCTGGGTCAAAAATAACGAGGATATGTCCAGGCTTCAACTCGTCTTTTCTTTTTACATCAAATTCTACGCCAGGGAGTATTTCTCTAGGAAAAAGATCGCGAAATCCGTTGTATTCACACTCTTCTAATTCGGGATGGTCTGCTCGGTATTGGTTTTTATTATCTTCAATTTTAGCCTTTGCGGCATTATACATATCAGCACTAAAAACATTATGGTCAGTAAAAGAAAACATGGCTATCTGGTTTTCTTTTAGCTTGGCAAAGAGCAAATCTAGGTTGTCTTTCGTGGAATTATCAACAATAGTTTTGTCAGAGCCAGCTGATATAGGTAATTCTTTATGTCTACTTGCCCTTGTATGAATATGTAAATCAATGTTAATTAATCCATTTAGCATAGAAACCCTCTTTTCTCTTTCAATAAAACAAGAATACTCTATCCAATCATTTTAAAACTTTTTAAAGCTTCTAAAATAATTCTTTCGTTTTCATCTGTAATGTTTGGTTGCTTATAGTAATTCGATTTTGACAGGTTATAGTTCTTTCTCTCTTTAATCCCACATTTAGTCTTAACCCTAGAAATATCCAAAGAAGACACTTTCACACCATATTTATCAAAAACATATTTTTGGATATCGTCGTATGTGGCTTTTGTTTCTGCCTTAGTTACAGGTAGAGCATCTCCATCTACTTCGACTTTGATTGTTTCATCGCTCTTTCGTTGGGACAAACAAACTACCGTCTCAACATGCGTCGTATTCGGAAACATATCAACAGGAACAACCTTCTCAATATCAAAAGTATCCTTAAGAAGATTAAGGTCACGACTTAAAGTGACAGGATCACAGCTGATGTAGATCAAAGTCCTTGGAGCAATTCTCTTGACGGCATCAAGGAACTCCGGAGTAGATCCCTTTCTTGGGGGATCCATGAAGATAACATCGTATTTGTCATCAGTAGACAAAAGATAGTCCGTGCAGTCAGCCTTGATGAAATGAGCGTTCTTTATTTTGTTGATCTTGGCATTGGTGATGGCATCATGAACAGCCGAAGGAACAATCTCCACTCCGACTACTTCTTTTACTTTGTCAGAGAGAGAAAGACCGATAGTCCCAGTTCCGCAGTAGGCATCTAAGACTCTGTCTGTCTTTTCAAGACCGGCTAATTCTATGGCCGTGCCATAAAGGGTTTCTATCTGACTGGGATTAGTCTGATAGAAAGACTGAGTGGAGATGAGGAAGTCACGGCCGAAGATCTTATCGGCGATTCTCTGATGACCATAGATGGGTATATCCTGTTCTCCCAAGATGACGTTGGTATGACGGTAGTTGACATTGAAGACAACTCCGGATACCTCCGGGCATCTCTTTATGAGATCTTTGGCAAAATTGAGACGGCCTGGCACTTCGCCTTTGGTCACGACTAAAGTGACGAGGGCATTTTTATAGAAGGAACTGGTTTTGATGAGGACATGACGGACTAAGCCCGTCATTCTGTCCTCATCAAAAGGCAAGTAGTTGTAATCGACCATGAGGTCTAAGACGGCATTGGTGATCTTGCTTGAAAGCTCAGTCTCCATCAGACAGTCTTCGACTTCAATCAGACGATGAGTGTCTTTCTCATAGAAACCGGCCGCGGGGAGTCTCTTCCGATAATTCATGCGGACTGGTTTCTGGACCTTGTTTCTGAAACGAGTCGGATTATCGACTCCCAATGTCTTTTCCACTTCTATATCGAGATGGGCAAACTTATGAAGGAGGAACTTGACCTTCTTGGTTTTATAGATGAGCTGACTAGGATAATCAAGATGAAGAAGCTGACAGCCTCCACAGCTTGGATAGTGAGGGCATAGAGGTGTCACTCGATGAGGAGAGGAAGTCAGTCTCTTTTCAATATAGGCGTCTTTGAGACGCCCATATTCAAAGATGGTCGTAATCAGGGCCTTCTCACCTGGAAGCAAGTCATCGATAAAACAGGTGGTTCCGTCTATTCTGACGATGCCTCTTCCGAAATCATCTATCTCAACACAAGTAGTTTCAATCGTTTTCTTGGTCATTTTCCTGGAATTCCTCAATATCGCCCACTTTCTCGTCTAAAGAGAGAGAAAGGGATCTTACGTCTTCTATGAACTTCAGACTGACTTCTTTTTCATCCGGGTGAAGAGCAAAATATCCGGACATGAACTGCATATAGTTATCGGCGATTCTCAGATATGACTGATAGACCATCGCCAGAGACAGGTCTTTGCAGAAAGCATCGTTGACATAGAAGAAGGCAGAAGAAGAATGGGTGATTTCACTGGCTCCCTCATAGATCTTGCTGTATTTGGATAAACCCGACAGTTTCTCAACGCCGTCTCGGAAGTTGAGCTTGAAGGAGACATCTAAAGGATCATAGAGAGGATGGTCGAAGAGCCATCCGTATTCGATGAACTTCTTCATGTCCTTGGATTTGAGGTTGTGATCCTTCATCTCGCCTTTGATGACTTCAAAGGCCTGATCAAGCTGCTCTTTTGTGAAGTAGCCTTGATTTCTGTAGGCGTTATTGAAGGCGATATGCTTGACATAGCTATGTCGTACTTTGTCTCCGCCCGAGATCAGAAGAGAGACGATACATTCCGATTCGTGAAGTGTGCGCCAGCTGACAAAGGCATCGGGATAAAGACCTAGGGTCAGCATCTTGGCAAAACCGCCTATCTTTCTGAAGATCGTCTCAAAGATATCGTTGACAAGAGAGACGGAGGGATTGGTGTGGGCTAAGGGCCTATTGATGGTCTCAAGATAGACAAACGAGGCTCTCAAAGAGGAGACTAGAGGATCATAGTAGCGGAGAGACTCACCAAAACAGGAATTGGTCTCCGTATTTCTCAGAGTCAGATATTTGATGGTTGCCTTAGTGGCTATGTTATTAAGTTCAGAGTCAGATACGACATGATTTGTATCCATCGCATAGTAAAACTCACCAAGACAGTAGTCAAAAAGCTCATTCAGGGCAAAGACCTTGTTTCTCCCCTCATATTGTCTGAAGGAGTCAGAGGGGCCAAGCTTTTCCTCAGTGAGATTGTAGGCTAAAGTATAGACTTTGACTAACTGATTGATGTCATCTTGGCTGCGGCAGTTATCTTTAAGCTTGTCTAATGACAGCTCTTTGATGAGGTCCTCACTGATTTTCATAGTTTACTCCTTATTTTCAGGCCGGTTTTATAGCCTTCGATTAAAGCTAGGCCCATATTATAGCCGCCGCAGATGAATGTCTGATCCAGACATTCACCCAGAAGGTGAATGTCATGGTCTTTTGGAAGAGACATGTCATTCAAATCTATTTCCTTTAAGAGCACACCGCCATAACTTGTCTGACTGAAACGGAAGGGATAGAGAGAGTCGAAGGTGAAGATAAGATCTTCTCCATAGCCATAGTTTCTGTCACGGAGATATTTTTCCAAGAAAGAAGGAAGGGAATTCCGGCCTTCTTTCTTGGAGATACTGGTATTGTCATGAGAAAGATAAGAGATGTGAATCTTGATGTTCTGATCTTTTTTAAGGCGGATAAGCTCATTTATACTAAGAGTCAAGTTGAAGATTGATATTCCGCTCAGTCCGTCATCCTTGAAGATCACTTCTCCTTCTTCTTTGCTTATGAGTCGATCCTCTTGATAAAGACTGACTGTACCCTTGATTCTGTTCTTAGCCAGATAGGAAGGAATCCTCTCTTTAGTCACCAGCGGACAAAGACAGGGAGAATACGGATAATAAGGAACAGAAAGAGAATCTAGAAGAGAATAGGAGAAATCGTCTCGGTCATAGCTTCTTCCGCCGACAGAGACGACAAGTTCCTTATAGCTGATTTCCTCTTTTCTGTTATCGGCATTGTAATAAAAGACTTTTTTGTTCTTTCTATCGACTTTATAGGCTTCACCGCCTATCACTTCAGTTTCAGTCTTACTGAGAGCCTTCAAAAGACAGGAATGAAGACATTCCGAGCGATTGAAGAAGGGATAGAAAAGATCTCCTTCCTGATAATAGGAAAAACCTAAAGACTCAAGATAGCTAAGAAGAGACACTGCATAGTTTTGACCATCCGAGAAGACGATGTCTTTAAAAGAAGACAGCATTGGATCAAGGTATCTTTTTGAATCCAGAAGCGCGGCATTGAAGAAATTCGCTCTTCCGTTTCCGGAGACCAAGATTCTTTTTGCCAACTCAAAATTGTTGTAGTCCTTCTCCAGAATGGTGACTTTTCTAGGAGAGGCCTGTAAGGCGGTCAGAAGACCGCCTACTCCTCCTCCTATGATCAAAACATCAGATAATTTTGTCATTAGCCATGTTTCTAGGCTTCATAGCCGGCTTAAGTCCCTTGATGTGACCTAAGGCGACAGCATCTAAAGCGACGTATTCTTTATCAAACTTCAGCAAATCTTTCATAAAGGCCTTAGAGTCTTCTTCGTTTAGACGGTTACGGGCAGAATGAATCCAGCAGGCACCTAACCCCAGGGATTCAGCAGCCAAAAGAACGTTCTCGATGGCGGCTCCGCAATTGAGGTCGTTGAGATGGTCTTCTTTCCTTTCAAATATGAAAAGAATAGCCTGAGCATTGTAGAAGTTTCCGGTTTTAAGGAAATTCTTGAAATCGGAAAGTTTTCTGTCATCCTTGAGGATGACGAAAAACAAAGGCTGATCGTTTCTGCCGCTAGGAGCGTGCAGGGCCGCTTTCAAAAGAACAGCCAATTCATTTTCATCTATCTTCTCATCAGTAAATTCTCTGATGGAGCGTCTGGAATCTATACACTTGAGAACATCGTTCATTAAGGTAATCCTCTTTATTTATATATTATATAGTATCGGAACTTGGTTATAGGTGTTTATTTAACAGAAGATACAAAACAAAAGAACAAAATTTATCTATTATTAGCACTTAGGTCTTTAAAGTGCTAACTTTTTGATTATAATATCTATTGCTGTCATATTCAACCATAAGGAGAGAATAAAAATGAAAGAAGAAAAAGAGTTTCAGACTGAGTCGAAAGAGCTGTTGAATCTGATGATCAATTCTATTTATTCTAACAAAGATATCTTTTTACGTGAGCTGATATCCAATGCCTCCGATGCTATCGACAAGTATAAGTTTTTGGCTTATCAGTCCAATGGCAAGATGAGTCAGAGAGAATACGGAATAAGAATCAACGTCGATAAGAAAGAACGTTATATCGAAGTTGTCGATAACGGTATCGGCATGACCAAAGAGGAGATAGAAAAGAACCTCGGAACTATCGCCCAGTCAGGATCAAAAGAGTTCTTGGCCAAATACAAAGAGACCAAGGATAAGAAGGATATCGATATCATCGGTCAGTTCGGTGTCGGATTCTATAGTTCCTTCATGGTGGCCGACAAAGTCGAAGTCCGCACTGTCGGAACTGATAAAAAAGGCTATCTCTTCGTCTCTGACGGTGTCGACAAGTATTCAGTCGAAGATGCCGATGTCTCCTCTGTTATCAAAGAAGAGGGCTCAGCTGTCCGTGTCTATCTGAAGAAAGACACAGACGATATCAAGTATTCCGACTATCTTGAAGACTACAAGATTGAAGAACTGGTCAAGAAATATTCTGATTTCATCCGTTATCCTATCAGAAAAGAGACTGAGACTTCCAAACCCAAGCTTGACAAAGACGGCAAGGAAATAAAAGATCAGTTTGACACTGTCATCGAGGACAAAGTACTCAATTCCCAGATTCCTCTCTGGAAGAAGAGCAAGAAGGATGTCACCGACAAAGACTTGAATGAGTTTTATAAGAACCGCTTCGGAGATTATGAAGATCCCCTTATTGCCCTGAATATCAAGGCTGAGGGAATCTTAACCTACGACGCCTTGGTCTTTATACCAAGCCACGCTCCTTATAACCTCTATGCCAACAACTACGAAAAGGGTCTGGCTTTGTATGCTAAGGGAATCTTCATCGAAGAGAGATGCAAGGAACTTGTTCCTGACTATCTCAAGTTCTGCCGCGGTTTAGTCGACTCCGATGATTTCAGTCTCAATATCTCCCGTGAGATGCTGCAGAAGTCTCCTCTTCTTGATAAGATCGAGAAGAATATCGAGGCCAAGGTCGTCGAAAAACTAAAAGATCTAAAGAAGACCGACTATGATAAATACCTTCAGTTCTTCAAGGCGTACGGCGACCATATCAAGTACGGAATCTATTCTACCTATGGCATGAAGAAAGACGATCTTCAGGACCTTCTAGTCTACAAGACCCTCAATTCCGACAAGGAGATATCTCTCAAGGACTATGAGGACAAGATGAAGAAGGATCAGAAGAATATCTTCTATGCCTCCGGAAAGACTTTGGAGAGTATCCGCCTTCTTCCCGAGCTTGAAAAGTACAGGAAAGACGGCATCGATGTCCTTCTACTTCCGGAAGCTATCGACGAATTCACTCTGATGAGTATGCAGAACTACGATAAGAAGGATTTCAAGAATATCAGCCAGGAGAAGGACAAGAACGAATTGTCCAAGGAAGAGAAAGAGAAGATCGACAGTCTCAACGCTCTTCATAAACGTCTCCTCGATGATGCCAAGGAAGAGCTGAAAGGCAAAGTCGACGATGTCTGCTTCTCAGACAAGCTTGTCGATTCGCCAGTCTGCATCTCCACCAAAGAGGGACTCTCTCTCAATATGGAGCATGTTCTCAATTCTGAGCCGGACCACAAGGACGAAGAAGAGAAGGCAAAGTCGGTGAAGGTTCTGGAAATCAATCCTGACCATCCGCTTTTTGCCGCCATCAGCAAACTCACAGATGATGTGGAAATCAAGAAAGCCTCTTCGGTTCTCTATGATGAGGCGATGATGCTGGAAGGCTTTGAAGTCGAAGACAGACAGGCTTTCATCAAGAATCTCAATGACTTGATGCTGAAGGCCTATTCGGAGAAGAAGTAAATGACCTGCGGTCAGGAAAAACCTGACCGCTTTTTCTTTTCAGCCGTAAGATCAAGCATCTTTCAATAATGCAGTCGATAACGTATAATTTAGACATAGCAGTCATTTACTGCAAAAGGGGTACTTATGAAAAAAAATTTTTTCTTTAGTTCTTATCGGGTCTTTACTGTTTTCCTGTGCTAAAACGCCTTCCGTTAATTCTTCGGTAGGCAGTTCTTCCGTCACGGATTCTTCTTCTGTCTCTTCTTCTCCTTCTCCTTCTGCTTCGTCCAGCGTCAGTGATAAAGAAGCTATCAAGTTTCTGAATGAGAAATTCAACGATGATTTCTCTTTCTTGCCTAATGCGGTTTTGAAAGACAAGACCGTGACCTGCAAACTGTCAGCTTCTCTTATGTATGTCCTTTATGGAAAAGTGGGAGCCAAGAATTATGCAGTCTTAAGCGACTCCACTTTATTCACTTTCGATTATTCGGAAGGAACAGCTACTATCTCTTTCTATGAGAGACAGGATCTTTCCTCTTTCTTGCCGGCAAAGACAGCTACTTCATCAACTGCCAAAATTATGGGCTATGTGGTATCTGATAATTTCTATTTCCTGTCTTCTAAAAATGATCTTGAGGATTATTATATAGAGTTTTCCTATAATGACGATGGAAACTACATCTATAACGAGACCTTATTTAAAACTTTTATCAACTATCGTTTCGATGGAGTATTCGTCTCTGTTTCTCATAAACAGGACTTGAAGACCTTGACTGGCAATGACAGTATTCCGGAAATCCAAGGCTATGATGCCACAGATGCCATAGATAACGAATATCTGATACCGATGACTGAGGATGAATTCACCGCCTATTTGAAAGCCAAAGCTTCAATTATAAAAAGTCCCGTAATGCGTTTTGATCAATATCCCTACTATGAGGTGGAAATTACAGGATTCGACAGTGTCAGATATTTTCACGGATATCTGAAAATGATTATTGATACTGTAGAATCTTCGTCTTTAGATAAAAATGTTTTTGGAAGAAAGATAAATTCCGACAGTGATATATTGAATGACGAAGACGAGGCAACTATCTTCGGCTTGGAGATTAGGACCTATAGCCGTACTGAGGATAGAACTACCTATCTCAATGAAAACTATGTTGCCATAGGTTCGACACCTTTCTATGAATCCAAAGATCATAAGACTTTGGCAACTACAGGTCTTGAAAGCGGAAGAGAGAAAAGCTGTTCTGACACAATTGACCTGATGATAGCTCCAAACCTGAGAGTAGAAGAAGGATATGATAAGATGTTAGATTATTTTGGAGTTATCAAGGCTGATGATATGTATGTTTTTGCCCCCATATTTGGCGTTAACGATAATGTCACTCCTCTTTTTGTCATCCATTCGTCAATTCTCAAAGCAAAAGAAGGGCTGAAAGCATTTGTCATAGATTCTAAAACCGATGAAGAGGAGGAAACTGCGTCGGACAATCAAATGTCCATCGTGTATTGTGTAAATAAGGCCTCTAAAGAAAAGCTGGAAGATATTGCCAAATACTACCTGGGAAAGAAAATCACTGTTCCTGACGATTTAGTCGTATATATAAACCCTACCAGCGAATATAAAATCGTCGGTGAAGACTCTGAGCTCTCAAAACTGGCTGCTCTCTTAGGCTTCACTTCAATGACCACTGTCACTAATGACTATGGAAGTGCTCAATATTCAAAGGGTCTGATTGAAGTCGAAGAGGGAATGGGAGTGAGGATAGAAAATTACATCTCGCAGATTGAAAAAATCATTGGAACAGAGATTGATCTTGATATTACCAAATGTTCTTACACATCTTCCAATCAGGCGCTGGAAATCAAAGATAAGACTGTCTATGAATCACTTCTCAAGAAAATCAAGGATAACAGTCGTTCTACTGTTACTGACAATAGTTTCTTCTATACAAAAAACGGATTTATCTTGATTAGTGAGTCTGAGGGTTCTTATTTACTGAAACCAACTGTACTTGATGATCTCTCCGGTTTGCCGACGACTGTCAATGGCGTAGATATCATCGGATCAAAAATGGAAGGAATATATTATGACTATAATTTCATCAATACTGCCGGAATGAAAAACTTAGCTGAGACTAGCATGGTTTCCAAAGGCTATGTAAAAAAAGCCGATGGAAACTACGATAAAGACAATATTGTTATCAAACCGAACTATAATAGCTCAACTTCTTTTATCACGTATTCAATAAATGGTGACAGTTGGACAGGAGGATCGGTAACAAGCAACACCTGCCTGGTTCTTTTCTATCAAGTTACTTCTAAGGCTTTGTATATACCTGTCAGTTACGACTTCTCCTTCACGACCGGAGACAGGAACTTCTTTGAATTCGACCTGAGAGTTCAGACGGAAAAAGCCGAGGCTATGAAAGCGAGATTTGAAAACCTCTTCGATATCAAATTCTCGGGAGACAGTCTGGTCGGAACAGGCTTCAAAATAGTGAAGACGGAAAATTCCTTCAATTTCAAAAAAGTAATCTGATAAAACGACTTGAGTTATGATGAAAAAAAGACGGCAGGCTTGCCACCTGCCGTCTTTTATAATGTTATATCAGACTAGTAATATAAGTTGCTAAGCTCTAATTACTTCTCAACCTGGTAATTCGGACTTTCTTTAGTGATGTCGATATCATGAGGGTGAGACTCTCTTAAGGAAGCAGAGGTGATCTTGATGAACTTGCCTTCCTTCTGGAGTTCCTTGATAGTCTTAACTCCTAAATATCCCATACCGGAGCGAATTCCGCCCAGTAGTTCAAAGATGACATCAGAGGCAT
>DHDT01000024.1:23135-24429 GCA_002399505.1 Caryophanales bacterium UBA4869
ACATCAGAGGCATTTCCACGATAGGGAACACGGCCTTCGACACCTTCCGGAACCATCTTCTGATGTCCGGTCTGGAAATAGCGGTCAGAGCTTCCGTGAGCCTGTTCCATGGCAGCAAGACTTCCCATGCCGCGATAGACTTTGTATTTTCGTCCCATGAAGAGTTCGGTGGCGCCGGGGGCTTCTTCGCAGCCTCCGAATATCGCTCCCATCATCACGGTGTCGGCACCGGCTGCCAAAGCCTTGGTGATATCACCTGAATACTTGATACCGCCATCAGCTATGATGGGGCAGTCATATTCACAAGAGGCCTTTTTGGCTTCCATGATGGCAGTGACTTGAGGAACGCCCATGCCGCTGATGATACGGGTAGTGCAGATGGAACCAGGTCCCATTCCGACTTTGACGGCATCAGCTCCGGCTTTCATCAGGTCTCTTGCGCCTTCGTAAGTTGCGATGTTGCCGGCAATTATCTGAATGGAGGGGAATGCCTCTTTCAGGGTCTTCAAGGCGATGATGACATTTTTGCTGTCACCGTGAGCGGAATCGAGGACGAGGACGTCGACACCGGCATCGATTAAGGCTTTGGCTCTCTGCATCATGTCTTTGGTTATTCCGACACCGGCTCCGCAGAGAAGTCTTCCCATCTTGTCTTTGGCGGAATTTGGATACTTCTCGATCTTTTCGATATCTTTGATGGTGATAAGACCCTTGAGACAGTAATTGACGTCAACTAGAGGAAGCTTTTCCTTCTTGGCATGAGAAAGGATCTTCTTGGCTTCGTCGATGGTGGTTCCCTCTTTGCCGACAATCAGATTCTCACTGGTCATGACGTCGCCGATTCTCTTTGTCAAGTCAGTTTCAAACTTCAAATCACGATTGGTGATGATACCTAAAAGTCTGTTGTTTTCATCAGTGACCGGCACACCGGAGATATGATACTTGCACATCTTGTGGAGAGCATCAGACAAGAGTTTATCAGGAGAAAGAGTGATGGGGTTTTTGATGACTCCGTTTTCGCTTCTCTTGACCTTGTCTACTTCCTCAGCCTGTCTGTCGATTGTCATGTTCTTGTGGATGATGCCAATCCCGCCTTCGCGGGCTAGGGCGATAGCCATGTCACTTTCAGTGACAGTATCCATGGCAGCTGAAAGAAGAGGGATGTTTAAGAAGATCTTCTTGGTCAGCTGACACTTCATAGTTACCTGATCTGGAGTGATTTCTGAGTAGCGAGGCAAAAGCAGAACATCGTCAAAAGTCAGACCTTCCATTACAATCTTGTCATTTTCAGTCA
>DHDT01000024.1:24535-27525 GCA_002399505.1 Caryophanales bacterium UBA4869
ATCTTGTCATTTTCAGTCATATGTTTCTCCTTGTTAATGCTGTTTTTGTGGAGAAAGTTGGTTGTTTCTATTATCTTTATTAAGCAGGCTTAATTCAATTAGGCACTGATAAAAGCGGTTACAGAAAGTAACAAACAGGAGGAAAAGCCTGATAATCAGTCTTCTTTTTCTGTATCCTTTATTCTTCCATAGGCTTTTAAGGCCTCTATGTTATTGTCAATCTCTTCTTTTGCTTTTTCAGGATGCAGAAAAAAACCGGAATAGTTATTCTTTCCCTTACTCACTATGATGACTTGGCCAGAGGATGAATTGGAAAAATGAGGAGACTTGAAGGAGAACTGCTGCTTATATGATACTTTCACTTCTTCGATGTCTTGAATTTTAACAGTCTTTTTGTTTTTCAGAGAAAGATAGACAAGTCTTACCTCTTCTTCCGTTACAACAAGAGAAGGTGTTTTCATAAGCCTGTTGTTTCTGATAAAGGTGCTGTTTTCAATCATCAGAGAAGCAAAGTAAAGGAACAGGATGATAATCTGACTATAGCCAAACATCGTAAAGAGAAAAGAAGTGTTGTCTTTGGTTATGCCGTCAAGACAGACAAAAAGAAAAATGACATCTAAGACGAGGAAAACCATGGCATTCATCAGGATGCTGCCACCTCCCTGCCTCATCTTCACTCTTTTGTATTCGGTGATCATGATTCCCTCGGAATTGGTTTTCTTTTATTTCTTTTCAAAGAACAAATCAGATTTTCTGATCATCTTCTTATAGATGTGTTCGACCATCCAAGGCTCAGAAGGCTTAGTCAGGACTTCTTCTCTTGTAAACCATTTCAGTCCTTTGTTCTCATCTTCTTTGATGATGAGAGAATCAAGGTCATCAGCTTCCAATAGATAAGTCACATTGTAATGAAGATGAGAACTGACAAACTGACCTCTTTTATAGTGACCTAGAACACAGAGGCATTCCAAAGAGAAGATCTTGTCATCAATAACTCTGAAGTTCTTGATTCCGGTTTCTTCCTGACTTTCTTTTATGGCGACTTTGAGAGTATCGCTCTCATTATCGGCGTGCCCTCCGATCCACGACCAGGAATCATAGATTCGGTGGTAGCACATCAGATAACGGTCATGGGTCTTGTTGACGATCCAGGCTGAAGAGGAGACCTGCCCGTTTAGGCAAGCTCTTGAAAGACAATCAGGATTGCGCTTTAAAAAAAGAAGAAAGTTGTCTTTCTCTTTCTTCTCTTCTTCACAGTCTGGCTGGTAGTCGTTTATCTCGTCGATTAACATATATCAATATTATATAGGGAAAGCAGACAAAGAAAAAGGCTACGTTTTCACATAGCCTCAGTTTTTACTTAGCTTTCTTGTCTTCCTTCATCTTGGCGACAAGAGCATTGTACTTTTCCAAATCGGTCTTCTTGAGATAGTTGAGAAGATTCTTACGACGGGCGATAAGGATATCCATACCTCTCTTGGAAGAATAATCGTGCTTGTTCTCAGTCATATGAACAGTGAGCTTAGCGATCTTCTTGCTTAAGATAGCAATCTGAACTTCGGAAGATCCAGTATCTTTCTCATCTCTTCTGTTGTCAACAATCGCCTTAGTCTTTTCTTCTTTAGTTAAAGCCATAACTTTACCTCTTTCTTTCTCGCGTTTTACCAGTTTAAGGTGATAAAGGAATCAAGCCTGTGACCAGTTTTACGTGCTACATAATTATACTAGTTTTAAGTCGATTAGCAAGACTTATTTAGAATAATACCGGTTTTGTCAGCGATTTATAGAAACCCTGGCAGTTTTCGATATATCCGGAATTGATGAAAGGATCAAAATTGTCTTCTCCCTGATAGAAAACCTTGCAGGGAACATGTCTGGTTGAGATGTTGTTTTCGAAGGTGTGAATAAGTTCCAGGCAATCTTCTTCTTTGCAATCATCGGTTTTAGAAAGACACTGAATATAGTAGGTGAAATCAGAAGTCGGATTCTTGATTCTCATATAGGCTAAGTATTTGTCTCCCCGGCTTAGAAGGTAGTAGAAGACATCCTTGTCAGTGAAGGTTTCTTCACCGGTGTCTTTGTTTTTGATGGCGATAGCAGCTACTTTGATGATATCTTCTCTGGTCAGACATTTTTTAACAGTCAGACCGTTATCAAGATGAGAGCCGTAGTTATTGAACCAGAGCTTGAATACGTCGGCATTTGTAAGCATCTGGGCAAAATTGCTGTAGGCATCAGGATGACCTTTATAGTATTCAGCCAAAGAGAGTTTGATGTCTTCTCTCTGGGTGTGTTTGTCGTTTCCGCAGGAATTCTTCGACACAGGCATCGAGGCTAAGAGGACATATTGTCTTATCATCTCTTCTCGGGCATAAATCAAGGGACGGATAAAGTCGATGCCGGCATTAGACAAGTACATCATCGGTTCAAAAGTAGCTACTCTGGCTCCGAAAGTCATATTGAGGAAGAGAGTTTCAATGGCATCATCCATATGATGGGCAAAAGCCACCTTTTTGAATCCGAGTTCCTTGGCTACTTTGTTGATGACAGCTTTTCTCATTCTGGAACAGATAGAACAGGGAAGAAGACCTTTGGAATTGCGGTGAGCTTTCAAGATGTCAAATACTTCCGTGGAAGGATAAGATATATATCTGACTCCTAAGCTCTTTATATACTCTTCGGTCTTACTGAAATCAACTGAAGGAAAACCAAAATCAATATGGCAGCAGGCAATCTCAAACTTCTTATAGCGGAATTTCTGATATTGGCTTAAAAGAGTCACCAAAGCCAGTGAATCTTTGCCACCGGAAAGCCCGATGAGGATCTTGTCGCCGTCATTGATGAGACCGAATTCATAATCGGCCTTTCTTATACAGGCCAATAGTTTCTTCTGAATTTGTTTTAGGTTATCCATATCGTAAGAATTATACACTTTTTCCTATTGTCTTTTGAATGAAATCCAAAATGAATGAGAAAAATTTCATAAATGA
>DHDT01000024.1:27654-29238 GCA_002399505.1 Caryophanales bacterium UBA4869
AGAAAAATTTCATAAATGAATAGAAGGCGATTGCAAAATAGGACCGTGAAGGATGATTTATGCTATTATTTAACGGTACTATGGATGGATTACTGAAAATAGACAAGGAAGAGGATTTTACCTCTTTCGATGTCGATAAGATCATCAAGAGAGTCTTCGATACCAGAAAAGTCGGCCATGCCGGGACTCTGGATCCTTTTGCCACCGGTCTTTTGATTGTCGCCGTCAACCAAGGAACAAAGTGCCTGTCTCTTCTAGAAGGAACAGAAAAAGAATATCTGGCGACTTTGAAACTTGGAGAAGAGACAGACACCCTGGATAAAACCGGCGCCGTCACTAGAAAAGAAGAAGTACCTGATTTGAGCGAAGACACTATAAAAGAAGTTCTCTCTTCATTTATCGGCGAATCTTTGGAAATGCCTCCTAAGTATTCTGCCAAGAGAATAAACGGCGTTCGTGCCTATGCTTTAAGCAGACGGGGAATCGAACCCACAATGACCCCAATCAAAATCAATATCAAAAAGATGGAGTTTATTTCCTATGACAAAGAAGAAAAAGAAATAACTTTCCGAGCTCTGGTCTCAAAAGGAACATATATCCGCTCTCTTGGAAGGGATATTGCAGTAAAATTGGGGACGGCAGGCTCTCTTTCAAAACTTCGAAGACTGAAAGAAGGCAACTACGATTTAAGTGATGCCAAAAACATTAAAGTGATCAAGACCTCTGATTTGATTCCCATGGAAGACTTCTTCTTTGATATTCCGAGTATTGAATGCCCGAAAGAAAAACTTCACATGGTTGAAAATGGCGGAGTCATGTTCCTAGACCGAAAAGAAGATTTTATTTTTGTCAAGAAAGATGGCAGGCTGATTGCTATTTATAGAAAAGACAACGACCGTTACCGCAGTTATCGAGGATTCGACAATGAACATTAACAGAATCGATTATAAGAACAAAAGAAAAGGACCGGGATTAAGTCTGGCTATCGGTTTTTTTGATGGCGTCCATAAAGGGCATCGTCTGATTATTGAGGAGACTCTCAAAGACAAGAATCTCATTCCCGCTGTGCTTACCTTCTCTCTTGATATGAAAATAGGAATGGAGAAAAAGAACTCCGTTCTTCTGACGGAAGACGAGAAAGAAGACGAAATTGCCAAACTTGGAATACAGGAATATTTCCTTCTTCCTTTCACCGACGATGTCAAACATAGCTCCATAGATGAGTTTCTTGATTTCCTATCTGGCCTGAATGTCAGAGAAGTCATTGTCGGAAAAGACTTCACCTTCGCCAATAAAGGAGAAGGAAAAGCCGAAACACTCCGGAAACTGGAATCAAGAGAAATACGAGTCAGAATAATCGATCTTTTCTTTGAGGAAGGCGATAAGGTCTCATCGACGAGAATTAAGAAATTGCTGGAAGAGGGAAAGATTGAAGAAGCCAATGAACTTTTAGGTTATTCTTACTATGTTCAGGGGGAAGTCATACATGGTTTGGCAAACGGAAGAAAAATCGGTTTTCCAACTGCTAATATCATAGTAGACAAGAATCTTGTTCATCTGCCAGAATCCGTCTATAAGACTGAG
>DHDT01000024.1:29327-52569 GCA_002399505.1 Caryophanales bacterium UBA4869
AGAATCCGTCTATAAGACTGAGACCCTGATGGAAGGACATACCTTCAAGTCGATGACCAGCATTGGCAGACATCCGACCATCGATGAATTGGATGAGAGCATTATCGAAACTAACATAATTGGATTCAGAGGAGATATCTATGGCCGCAGGATAAAAGTTGTTTTTAAGAAATTCATTCGTGACCAAGTGAAATTCCAGGGATTGGAAGAACTTAAAATCCAATTGAAAAAAGATCAAGAGGATTGTGTTAGATAACAAAGAAGATTCGAAAACTCCGTCTATATTCCATTACCTGTGGCTGCTAAGACCGCAGAGACAATCGATAGGGCAATCACAGCCACTAGGAAAAACAAAGATACGAATAGACAAATCCAGTTGATTTTGAATGAAGAAAAGGGAATGACAAAGAGAACAGCAGACATTCCACTTAAAACCAAGGCGATTATGAACACCGGTACTAACGGATAGATGTTCGCATTCAGGTATTCGAAAGCAGTGAAATGAATATAAGACTGCTGTGTCTCACTGTAGAAACTGAATTCTTTATTGAAACACACCATGTAAGTCATACCTGCAAGAATACATAGATACACTAAACAGATGAGAACCCGGCTTCTGATTTTCTTGATATCGATTTTATTCTTGTTCATTTTAATGGTGCGTTCTGTTGATCAAAGGTTTCTAATATTCATTTGAATGAAGGATTTCGTCTTTTTTCTTGTCGTATTCTTCCTGAGTTATGGCACCGGAATCAAGAAGATCCTTGAATTCTTTGATCTGCGAAGCCTGGCTGCTGATATCTCTTTTTTCATTATTGATATTGTGTTCTTGGCTTAGGATGATATTCCTTGGCAATTGTTTATTCAAGTTATAGAAATAGCCAATGATAACAGCGGCAAAACCAAAAGAAAAGAGCATTGAGAAGACCGAAATTACAACTTCTGATCCGTTAGATGAAGAGGCGCTACTTATCAGGGTGGTGATACCCGAGAGTCCTTCAAGAACCGCAAAAAGAATCGAACCGACAAAGGCATATTGCTTCTCCTTGACCGGCGTTACATCCAGTTTTTTATAGGAAAGAAGGAAAAATATGAATGAAGAAAGTGATAAGCCAAGATTGATGATTGAGAAAACAATAGAGATTACACTTATCCCCAGATCAAATTCAGAATGTTGGTTAAGACAATGGCTCCTAAAAGAATCATCAATGTAATGAGAAGAAGACTTTTATGTTTAGCTCCGCTGTAGGTTTTTGTACACAGTATGATTCCAAAGAACAGTAAGGAAATGCCTTCGATAATCATGACAGTGGCCATGAAGATGATGATAGTTGATAGAAAACCGGCATTGTCTGAACCTGAATTGGAAAGTTGAACTCCTGTTGAAAAATAGGCAATTGATGCTAGTAAAAAGCAGGTACCTATAATTATCAAAAAGACATTGGCAGCTATTCTCCAAGGCTTAGGCGTTACATAGGTAGACGTATTGCGATTATTGTTATTCATTTCAATGTTCCTTTATTCTTTCAAGAAAATCAGATATTCTTACCTAAATCATAGGCGTCTTGAAGATAGTGAGAGTCTTTGATTTCTCCGATAGAGGTAAAACCAGCGGCGTTTACAGAACCTTTAAAGGTGACACCTGAGAAGCATTCCACAAAGCCCTTGATTCCGTTTATGGCCCGGTCCATGCTGTCTTCGTTTCCGTTAGCACAGGCAAAGAGAGCATAGACATATTTAAATTTGTTCTCTCGGTAATATAGAGGATTCATACGGTCTAGAAAGGTTTTGAGCTGACCAGACATTTCGTAATAATAGATAGGAGATGCAAATACTAAGATATCGCTATTCTGAATGTCGTCTAAAAGAGAGTTGATATCATCATTCTGAACACATTTCTTCAATTTCTCACAGGCTAGACAGCCGTGACAGAAATTGAGTCTGATGTCTTTGAGATTGATTAGATTTACTTCGTCACCATTCTCTTTGGCACCTTTGATAAAGTTTGCTGCTAAATGATCCGTATTGCCGTTCTTTCTGAAACTTGAATTGATTACCGTTATCTTTTTCATCGTCATTAAACCTCGCTTTTATTATTTTATCATGGAGTGAAAGATGGAAGAGAAAAAAGAAACAGGAGTTATGAGAAACGTACTAAATGCGATTATGCTTGAAAAAGTAAGCCCTTTACTATTATCCTTTAATATATGCTGAATATAGCAATAGTCGACGATGATGAGAAGGCTTCGAAGAATCTTATCGATCTTCTGAACCGTTATCAAAAAGAGGAAAAGACTCAGTTTGCCGTCTGCTCTTTTTCTGATTCTGAGGAATTCCTCAGAGATTTCAACTGCCAATATGACCTGCTTTTTCTCGATGTTCAGATACCGAAAATCAGCGGAATGAATGTAGCGAGACAAGTTCGTGAGAAAGACAAAGAAGTTGCCATTATCTTTGAAACCGACTTTGCCAAATATGCTGTCCAAGGATATAAATACAACGCTTTGGATTATTTTCTTAAGCCCGTCTCCTACTATGACCTGAAATTGAGAATGTCTTTGCTCTCCGTTCAGGAGAAGACTACTATCCCCTATGTTGTCGTCTTTGTCCAAGGCGGAAGCATGAATGTCTTAGTCAATGAAATATACTATGTCGAACAGCTGGGACATGATCAGATATATCATACGGCTACGGGAGACTTGAAAAGTGTCCGCCGCCAGTCCTTGGCTTCTTTGGAAAAAGAATATTCTTCTTATGGTTTTGCCAGGTGTTCTTCAAGTTATCTTGTCAATCTCTCCTTCTGTACGGGTTTGATCAAAGACGAAGTTATGATTCATAACCTCTATCTCAAGATCAGCCGGGGTATGCGGAAAGACTTCATAACTGAATTATCTGCTTACTATACTATCGAGAAATAAAGGAATTGATAAAATGTTCACTCTTAAATGGTTTTGGAGCGATTTCAGTTTTGTAGCCGCCTTTGTCACTGCTGTCTATCTGCTTGCCTGGAAACTACCTAAAAGAGACCATTTTGTCATCAGACTAAGTATATCTTTTACCATATTCATGGCCTTTATGGTTCTGTGGAGAGTGGCTATGTATATCGGTGTCGGCAATAATTCTGAGTCCTACTATAATTCTCTTACCAACCTTCTGTTTTATTTGTTCTTCTATATTCTTGTCGCTTTATCATTGATTTTCACTTTCAAGATCAATTTTTGGACCTCTCTTTTCTGTTCGACTGTCGGATATTCTCTTCAACATATAAGCGAAAGACTCTATGAAGTCATCATGGCTAACTATCAAAACATTCCCATGTGGCTCTGGTTTGTTCTTCTCACTCTGATAACAGTAGCTGTCTATCTGATTTTCTTTTTCTTTATCATCAGAAGACTTGATTACACTTCTTTTGATAACCTAGTCGACCATAAAGCACAGACTATCTGCTCTGTCATCACTCTGGCCACAGCTATCTATCTCAATTCTCAGCTAGTCAGATTCGGATATGGAACGGATCAGTCCTTAGGCATAATCATTTGTTCCTTTTCTTTTTCAATCCTACTCTGTCTTTTGATCATCATTCTGGAATTATCCCTGGTATCGGGAAGAAGAGCACTTTTGGAATCACAGAGATTAGAGTCTCTCTTGATGGATGAGAAGAGAAACTACGAAGAAGACAAGAAGAACACGGAACTTCTGAACATCAAATATCACGACATCAAACACCTGATAAACAATTCCAATCCGGATACTGATCCTCTGGTCTTCAAAGAGATCAAGAACAGTCTTGGCATCTATGAATCATCAGTGAAGACTGGCAATGAGGCCATCGATGTCATCATGTCCAAGAAGAGCAAGATCTGCAAAGACGAAGGAATCCGCCTGACCTGTTCGATGAACGGGGAGACACTTAATTATATTTCCCCCTACGAGTTATATGCTCTCTTTGAAAACGCGATGGATAACGCTATCGATGCCGTTTCAAAATGCGAGAAGGAAAAGAAAATAATCAGTATCACTCAGACTGTCAAAGACCAATTTCTGATACTTAATGTCGCTAATTACTATGTCGAGGAACTAGTCTTCAAGAAGGGACTTCCTCAGACTAAGAAAGCCAAAGACTATCATGGCTTTGGCATGAGATCGATGAAGATGATCGTTGAAAAATATGATGGGAGAATATCCGTCAATACCAAAGAAGACCTGTTTATCCTGCAGATCTTTCTTCCTCTTTCATTTGAAAAAGAAAATTAAAACAACAGCATCGGATGATGCTGTTGTCATAGAAAACATAGATTTTAAAGCTTAGAGAAAAAACAACTATTTCAGATTAACGACTAATTTTGAAAGATCATAATAATCAGAGGTGGAAATAAATTTATCGGGCCTGACTCCGTTGTCGTTGGAACTGAAATAACCGTCAGAATAGGTTCCGATTTTGAAGTTTCCGGAAATCTGAAAGAAATCACCCAAGGCTGTAGTGGAGGGCAAGACCACACATGAGCCTCCTCCGCTTGTCTGCCCGATTATCGTACCGGCATTATTGTCTTTGATTACCATGGGAAGGAGATTTCCGCAGCTGAAGGAACAGGAAGAAGAAAGCAGGTAGACGTTGTATCCTTTGGCCTGGAAGTCATTTTCGTCATAGACGCCGTCATAATTGGTATCGACTTTGTAGGAATTCGAAATTATCATACCAGTTAAAGTTTCTTTGATGGAGAATTTCACCTCTCCCATCAAGAAGCCGGCAACCTCTATTAAAGTTGTCAGATCTCCTCCGGAATTGAGAGAATCATCAATGATGATATTTTTCACTTCCGGATGATTGGTCTTCAGATCCTTGAAAGCGTCATAGAAGAGATTGAAAGTGTTGTATCCATAATCGTTTTTTCCTATTTGTCCGTTTTCAAGAAAAACTAAATTATTATATTCACGCATAAAACCGTCAAATCTGATTATCATATTGTCTTCATAGTAGGAGAAATTATCCAGATCGGACTTGGATATCGATGTCGATCTTTGCGTAAGAAGACTATGATAGTTTTTCATAAAGCTTTCGGTCCGATAACCGGATGTGTTGTTGGACAGGAACACTTTAGCATAAGCTAAGTCATTTTCATCTGTCCCGTCCAATACTCCGATAGATGAAGAAGCCTTTCCAGGATTAGAATGTAAGTCATCGATGCTTAAAATGAGAGTTCGCATGGCATTTTAGGCAGTAAGAGGAGCAGTCGATGCCAGATTTTCGTAAACACCCAAATACTTTGCATAATCACGGAAATCATGAATGACCGAGTCGTCTTTTCTTCCAAAGTAAGTGTTCAGCTCAAACATGAATTCGTTGCGATTGAAGACAGCGGTGTTTTGATTTCTGTCTCTGTTCTTTTCCTCAGTCGTATAAGAATTATAAGGCGCAAAGGAAGAATAGCAGTTTCCTGATTCGAAGATTGCTTTTCCATTATAGGAAAAGACTTTTTCTCCCGAGAAGAAGAACAAGCTGTTTACGATTGCAAAGGGAATAAGAACGGAATTGTCATACGCATATAAATCGATATCATAGTCTCTTAGGGAAAAAGTCACCGCTTTCTCAGTATTGATGTCTTCTTCATTGACTGTAGCTTTTACAATTGGCGAATAATCTGCGGAGCAGAGATCTCGCGGAGAACCGAAATGAAAGATATCCAGGGCATGAATTAATTTTTCGCTTCTGATTTCGTCTTTGTAGGCATCAAACTCGATACTGTAATTCTGTTCGTTATAGGTCTGTTCTGCTTTCAGAACACCGTTTGAATAAGAATAGGTGTAATCGGCAATTGGAAATCCTTTGGCAAATTGAGTTTCCATCCGGTAGTTCTTCAGGGATTCCAATTTGATATAGGGAGCATCGATGTCATCGAGGAAGTAACAATCTAAATTAGAAGCTTCTTCCTTTTTTTCGTAAACCTTTAATTCCTTTTTGGTAATATGATGTTCAGTCTGATCGACCTTGGTCGAACAGGACTGAACAACTAGAGACAAAAGAACCAGCGCAAATAGCGGAAGTCTCGATTTGTGCATAAAAATTCTCCTTTATATTCGTTCTAAGTCAAAAAGCTATATCACCTAAAAACATTATAAATGAAATAAAAAGCCAAATACCAAAAAATAAGGTTTTATTGCTGTCTTCTTTGAAAATTGGGTTTAGAAAAAAGCTCATAAATGATAAACATCTGTTCTGTTTGTTTTTTCTCATTGAAGCAATATCTGTCGAGATTTAATAATACTATTGATATTTCTTCAAAAGTATTTATTAAGGAACCGATGCTTAATTTCTCTAAATTATCATTTATGTATGAATTTCTCAATTTGAAATTCCTTATCTTATCTTCTATACTATTTATGATACCAAGAGCTGGGGAGCTCTGAGGTGTTGTATTTGGACTAGCTTATGCTAGTCTTTTTTATTGACATCTCTGTCATTTTTCACCTCCATTATTAGAAGTAAAAGAATGACAAGAGAAAGAATGATTTCTTTCATTTCTTTCTCTCCCTTTTGGGGAAACGCCTTAACACCTTAAAGCCCCCAGCCCCATAAGAGGAACGGAATAGTAGCATGATTCAAAGTCTCCTCACTTACTATTAGGCCAGAGGAGAGGCTTTCTCCAAGAAAAGAGACTAAATATAAATTTTTATATAAATTGCAGGTTTTTATTATGGTTTGCTTATCGATTATTCAGACTTATTGATTTGAAGTTTTGATTTTATTTAGACAAAAAAATCATAAAGACAGAAAACTTGCATTTTTTGACACAAAAGGAACACATTATGACAAAGTGGATGTAATCGCTTACATCAAATTTTAGAATGCATGCAGTTGTCTTAGAAATCAAGGAGGATTTTTAATGAGTAACTCAGCATTCTTAAAGAAGCGAGGTCTGAAGAAGCCGTTTCTAGTCGCAATCGGGGCGTTGATGGCTGTTTCGATGATAAGCTGTTCTCCTTCTTCTTCTTCTTCTTCTGGTTCTTCCGAAAATCTGATCAGCAGCGGAGATTCTTCGGGAACATCAAGTTCACCGATATCTACTCCAGATGATCAGGAAGACAACTATCCTGAAATCACGGAAACTCACGTTATTGCCGAAGGATATACGACCGGAAACCTGAGCGCCAAGGGCAAATATTATACTGATTATGCTTCTTTGGCTGATGAACAGCAGGCGGCTAAGGAAGTCGCTGTTCAGATTGCAGAAGAAGGTGATGTTCTTCTGAAAAATGCTGATGACTGTCTGCCTTTGAAGACTTCAGAGAAGCATTTGACCTGCTTTGGCATGCACTCGGTGAACCTCATCACTGCCGGTGGCGGAAGCGGTGCCGGAACTGTTGGAAATAACGGCATTGCCGGTTCCACTGTTGAAAGCTCTTTGACTGATGCCGGATTCAAAGTAAATCCTTCTACTCTCAACCTTTATTCTTCCTATCAGGCTTTGGGAACTATCAACAATGAACTGCCGATAGGGAACTATACGCCTTCAGCTATCTCTTCCTATTTCGGATACGGCGATGCTGCGGTTGTCACTATCTCCAGACAGGGAACTGAAAACAAGGATTTGGCAACTAACACAGTCCAAGACCATGCGGATGCTGATGAGCACTCTCTTCAGTTAGACGACAATGAAAAGGCGATGATCAAGCATGTTAAGAGCTATTTTAAGAAAGTAATCGTTTTGATCAACTCTTCCAATATCATGCAGATTCCCGATTTGGCTGCTGATAAGACTGAAGACAACTTAGGCGTTGACGCCATCCTCTGGATCGGCGGCGTTGGAAACAACGGAATCGATGCGGTCGGAAAGATCCTCAATGGTTCTGTCTGTCCTAGCGGTCATACTTCTGATCTCTGGACCAGAGATTTCAAGAAAGATCCTTCTTTCACCAACTTTGGCTTTGACACTCAGAACAAAGACGAAGACGGAAACAGAATGAACTCTTCCTATTATGACGAAGAGGGAAATATCACTAACTATAACCAAGTCGAATATAGAGAAGGAATCTATAACGGCTATAAGTACTATGAGACTGCTGCCACTGATATGACAAGCGGCGCTGAGAAGTGGTATGACGAAAACGTCCTCTATCCTTTCGGATATGGCTTAAGCTATACCTCTTTTAAGTGGGAATGGGCCGGAGTCAAAGACGGCCTCAAGATCGATGCCTCCAATCAGACTGTCACCACCAAGGTCAAAGTCACCAACAAAGGCGAGGTGGCCGGCAAGGATGTCGTCCAAATCTATTATTCCGCCCCCTATACTAAGGGCGGAATTGAAAAGGCCTCAACGAATCTTGTCAACTTTGCCAAGACCGATATTCTGGAACCTGGCGAAAGTCAGATTCTGACTATTCAGTTTGTCGCTCAGGATATGGCTTCCTTTGATGATACTGACAAGAACAAAAACAGCTTCAAAGGCTATGAACTTGAAAAAGGTCAGTACACGATTACCGCTAACCGAGATTCTCATACTCCTGTTCTCTCCACTAAGAGAATCATCGACGAGGATCTCCTTTGCCGTACTGACTACACTACCGGAAAAGAGATCAAACCTCTGTTCACCGGAGAATTCACCAGCACTAATGAATCTCTTCTGAATAATTCTCTCAGCCGTGCCAAAGGCCTTGCTCAGCCAAAGCCTGCCAGTGTTGCCGAAAGAACTTTAAAGGCTGCTACCTTGGCTGAATATGATGATCAGGATATCTTCAATCACTATGAAACCAAGACTACTGATCCCTGGTACCAAACCAGTGTTCCCACAAGCTGGAAACAGGATTCTACCTCTACTGCCTATAAGCTTTCCGATATGAGCGGAATCGACTATAAGGATTCTTATACTACCGGAAGCGATGAGGGAAGCAAGAAGTGGGAAGACTATATGAACCAGCTTTCCTGGACCGAGATGTGCGATATCGTCTCTGGAGATTCCGCTAACGGAATGGCTAAGGGAAGAACCAATTATTCTGATGGCCCTGTCCAGATAAGAGGCGGAACACTCTTCCCCTCAAATCCGGTCTTGTCATCCACATACAATGTCGAATTAGCTTATAAGAAGGGACGTTTTGTCGGAAATGAAGCCATCTTCCTCGGGCTTGATTCCTGGGCTGGACCTGGTATGGATACTCATCGTTCACCTTTCTCCGGACGTAACTTCGAATACTATTCTCAGGACGGTTTCCACGGCGCCAGATTTGCAGAAGCTGAGATCAAAGGTGCCACTTCTAAGGGTCTTATCTGCTACGCCAAGCACTTCTTCTTAAATGATCAGGAATCCTTCCGTGCCGATTACGGCGGAGTCTTCACCTGGTGCAGCGAGCAGACGATGAGAGAAACCTACATCAAGCCTTTCGAATTCGCCATCAAGGCCGGTTCGATGGGTGCGATGTCTTCCTTCAACCGTATCGGAAAACAGGTAACTGCCAATTCCTATGCCGTTCATCAGTATCTTTTAAGAGATGAGTGGGATTCTAAGGCCGCCGTCATCACCGATGCCTGGGCCAAAGCCTATGTTCCAGTCAACAAGATGAGTGTCGCCGGTTCCGATATGCTCTTAGGAACTTCTTCTTCCTATGCCGATAACTCTCTTGATCACGGAGAGTGGGACAGTGAAAACAACACCATCAAGATCAAGGGTCAGGAAGATTCGACTGAATACGATACTGCTTCTCCTACTTTGTATGCCGGTATCAGAACCAGAGCTCAGAGAAACCTCTATAACCGCGCTAACTCCACAGCTGCCAAAAACGGTGTCACCACTGGTCAGAACATCGATGTCATCCTTGAAAAGGGTGTCAGCAACAATGTCGCCATCGAAGTAGCCGGCACTAATGACATCAATGTCACTTTGGCTGAAGGCGCTTCTATGCCTGATGGTCTGAAGATTAAGAACGGACGTGTCGTATCTGGAAAACCTACTGTTGAAGGCTCCTATTCTGTCAATGTCAACTTGGCAATTGACGGCTGGATTTCTTCTACTGCCGTTCTCAATATCACTGTCAAGTCCGCCATGCATTATCAGGGAGCTGCTATCTCCTCTACTGGAACCACTGCTACTATCAAAGCCAATCAGAAGTATGAAGCCAAGGTCGACAATCCGGCTTTAGCTTACGGAAACGTAATCAGCGGCGGTCCTTCTTTCTGGGGCGGAGAATCAAGCAATCTCATCGTCAACTACTATACGGATCACGGTACCAACTACAACAGAAACGAAGATAAGACCGCTTCCGATATCATCACTATCGATGCTTCTAAGGAAGGTATCACTAAGCACGAATACAATTATGCAGTCACAAGCGGCAGTCTTCCCTCTGGCGTCACTGCCACTCCTATCATGAAGGACTGGGCCGGCAAAGCCAATCGAGGAACCTACGAGGTCGTCGATTACCTGAAGCTTTCCGGTACTCCGACTACGGCTGGAACTTATACTTTCGAAGTCACTCTCTCTGCTCCTCAGACCATGTATATGTCCGGCTGGCTATTCGCAAGCTTTGGCTGTTCTACTCAGACTTATACCCAGACTATCACTATCGTTGTCGAATAGTTGATTCTTCTCCTTTGGCCTTAGTTTTCTAAGGCCAAAGGTCTTTGCTTTTTAGTTAATCATAGGGGATTGAATATAATGAAAAAAAAGTCATTTAAGAGCAGTATTCTTTTATTGTCGTTGATGATGCTGTTACCGTTAACTGGCTGCGGAAGTAATTCAGGCAGTCAGAATTCTGTATCTGATTCTTCTGAAGTCACTAATGTCTATAAACTTGCTATGAAGACACAGCCTACAAAAACAGATTATTTTATCGGGGAATCTTTTGATCCTGCAGGCGGTGTTGTCTTAGCTACCTACAATGATAAGACGACAGAAGACATCCAGTTGTCCGATACGAGATTAGAGGTGTCAAAACCTAATACTGAGACTGAAGGCAAGAAGAATATCACCGTAAAATACGGCGGAAAGAGAACTACTTTCTCAATCAATGTTGAAGCTGAAACCTTTATTGTCACTTTTGACTATGGCTATGATATGGTGGAAGACAAGACGGTCAATGTGAAGAAAGGCGAGACTGTCACCAAACCAGAAGACCCGTTGAGAACTTCTTATACTTTTGACGGGTGGTATACGGATGCGGCTTTGACAGCGGCCTTTGATTTCACGACCCCGGTCGTTTCCAATCTGACTTTGACCGCCAAGTGGCTTGATAATTCCAAGACGACTTTTGATTTTGTCTTTGACTATAACTATTACGGAATCAAACCGAAGACTGTCAAACAGAAAGTCGAAGAAGGAAAGACGGCTACAAAACTGGCCGGGGATCCTATTCGCAAAGGATATGATTTTGTCAATTGGTATACGGCAGCAACAGGGGGAGAAGTCTTTGATTTCACTGCAAAGATAACTTCTAAGACCACAGTCTATGCCAAGTGGAATAGAAATTCACAATACACCGGTGAACAGACTTATACCTTTGAGGCGGAAGACGTTTCTCTTAAAGGGAAGACCGGTAAGGGATTGTCAGGAACCGTCACTGAAAAGGGAATGATCATCACTAATTCCAAAGTCAGTGCCTCGAATGACAAGTTTATCGGCTATATGTATAAGACTGGTCTTTCGCTGGAATTTGATTTCTATTCTGACGTTGCGGTATCTAATGCCAAGTTCTCAATCAGATTAGGACAGGAAGTAGACGGATATACTTTCAATTCCGGTAACTTCCAGATCAAAGCCAATGATGCCACTCCCTTAGATTATTCCGATATCGTCTTCACCGATGCTGAAGTGCCGGCATCTACTGCTGAAGTTCCTTATTCTCAGTTTAAGGATTTCACTGTAACTGAGACTCTCAATATCAATAAGGGCAATAACTTTGTCATCCTCACTGTCAGCAATTCCGACAGTATCACCGGAACTACGATGGAAGCTCATGCTCCTCTGATTGACTGCATCAAGATAACTGCCTTAGATGCCGTATTGGATTGGGACGGAAATTACGACCTGCCGGCTGATAACTATTAGAGAACTATTTAGAAGGAAAAAACAAAATGGGAAAACTCTTTAAGAAGAAAGGGTTCCTGGTCTGGTTTATAACCTCAGTTGTCTTAGTGGTCTTTTTGACTGTGGCAACAATACTGACCGGAACTGTCTATTCGGGACTGATGAATTTTGCTTTTACGGGACCGACCAATATCTATGCAGAAGGACAGGATAGCGCCTATCAGGCTAAGTATTCCTCATCAAAAGAAGCTCTCGAAAATGCTAAGAACACAAACCTTAAACTCTGCCAAGAAGGTATGGTTCTTCTCAAGAACGAGAACAAAGCCCTGCCGATACTGACACCTAAAAGCTCTGACAAAGTCACTGTCAAACCCAAAGTCACAGTCTTTGGAAAGAACTCGGTCAATATCGCAATCGGCGGCTCTGGTTCTGGTGCCGCTTCAGGAAAGAGCATCGGGATCTATGAGTCTTTGGAAGATGCCGGCTATGAAACCAATCCGACCATTAAAGCCTTCTATGATGATGACAAGGCCTCAGGACCTAAGAGAAGCTCTAACTCAAGCGACTTGGATTCCGGTGATACTGTCATTATCTCAACAGCTGAAACACCACAGAACAAATATACTGAAGCTGTTAAAAACTCCTATTCTTCCTATAAAGATGCGGCTATTGTAGTCATCACCAGAATCGGAGGTGAGGGATTTGATCTTCCTCGGACGATGAATGGGGCGACTGGCTATCGAAATGAAAGTGATCACTATCTCCAGCTTGACCAGAATGAAACCGACCTTCTGAAAGCAGTCTGTGAGAGCGACTTTGAACATGTCATCGTTGTTTTGAATTCCGGTTCTGCCATGGAATTGGGCTTCTTAGAAGACCCAACCTATTATGCCTATCAGGATAAAATCGATGCCGCTATCTGGATGGGGTATACCGGAAATTCAGGTGCTACGGCCTTAGGAGAGATTATCAATGGCTCGGTCACCCCTTCTGGAAAGACTGTCGATACCTTTGCCAGTGACTTCAAAAAGAATCCGACCTGGAACAACTTCGGCGATAACCTGATCACCGGGAATAACTCAACTGGTGTTCAAGGCGGAGACCAGTATTCCGTAAATGGTGAAAACACCATGTATTACTTTGTCGATTACGAAGAAGGAGTCTATGTCGGATACAAGTATTATGAGACGAGAGGAGAAATAGAAGGCGAAGACTGGTACGATAAAGAAGTTGTCTATCCTTTCGGTTTCGGCTTAAGTTATACGACCTTCTCCTGGACTGTCATAAACGAAAGCCAGATACCTTCAGTCTTTACCAAGGACACTAAGATCAATATCGAAGTTGAAGTTGAGAATACCGGCGATTATCAGGGGCAGGATGTCGTTGAGCTCTATGCATCTGCTCCCTATAAGGCCGGCGGAATCGAAAAGCCAAGTGAAAGTCTAGTTGCCTTTGATAAGACCAAAGTTCTCAATCCCGGTGAGAAAGAAACACTCACTCTGACCTTTGATCCCTACAATATTGCCTCCTATGACTATAAAAACAAGAACGACAACGGGTTTTCAGGATATGAACTAGAAAAAGGCAAGTATTCCCTGAGAATCAATCACGATTCTCATAAAACTGAGAAAACCTATGATATCAATCTGGAGAATGATGAGACTTTCAAAACTGACCCCACAACCTCGAAGGAAGTGACTAATCAATACACTGACCAGGAAGACTCCGCCTTCAATTCCGATACTCAGCTTAGCACTGTCTTATCAAGAGCAGACTTTGAAGGCACCTGGCCTACTGCACCCACTGAGTACGAAAGATCAGTCTCGCAGGAATTCATCAATCAGCTCAAAGACACATCGACCAATAACCCGCACGACTATGACAATGAAGAAGACTATCCGATAACTGATGAAAGCAAGACGATGGTTTTAAGAGATCTCCTCTATACAGAAGAGGGTGAGTTCAAAGGAAACGTCGACTACGACGACCCTCGTTTCGACACTCTCCTAGATCAGATGAGTGTCAAAGAAGCGACCAATATGTTCGATAAAGCCGCTTATCAGATAAGCGGAGTCGATTCTATCGGATTACCCTACACTAACTGCGCCGACGGACCGGTGGGCTGGACTTCTTTCATCAATGCCACTAATTATGTCGACTGCTGTTCTTATTGCTGTGGAGTAATAGTCGCCTCAACCTGGAATCAGAAGCTAGTAGAGGAATTCGGAGAATCAGTCGGAGAAGAAGGCTTAGTCGGAAAATCGGGAACTCCCTTCACTGGCTGGTATGCCCCGGGACTCAATATCCATCGTTCTCCTTTTGGAGGCAGAAACTTCGAGTACTATTCCGAAGACAGCTTCCTGACTGGAAAGATCGCCGCCAGTGAGATCAAAGGCTGCGTAAGCAAAGGTGTTGTTCCTTTCATCAAGCACTTCGCCCTCAATGAACAGGAAACCCATCGCTCTATAACAGGTGACGTCAGTTGGGTGAATGAACAGAGCATGAGAGAAATCTACCTCAAGCCCTTTGAAATCGCCGTCAAAGAAGGAAAGACTCACGGAATCATGACTTCCTTCAATAGAATCGGAACGAGATGGACGGGCGGAGACTATCGTCTCCTCACAACAATTCTTCGAGAAGAATGGGGATTCCAAGGTGCTGTCATCTGCGACTTCAACACTATTCCTGATTACATGAACTCCAGGCAGATGGCCTACGCCGGAGGTGACTTGAATCTCTCGACGACACCTGTATCCTTTGTCGATGATTCATCGACAGCTGATGTCTATGTCTTGAGAAATGCTCTTCACAATGTCGCCTATGCCTTAGGTAATTCCAATGTCATGAAAGGCGATGTCGTCGGTCAGAGAAGAGCTCTCTGGCAGACTGTACTGATCTCTGTTGACTGCGCGGTCTTTGCCGCTATTCTACTCTGGGGCGGATTCATCGTCTATTTCTCACTGAAAAAAGACAAGACGGAAAAGACGGCTGACTGATAACTAACTATTTTCCTTATAAAAAGCGAGGCAGTACCCCTACTGCCTCGTTTTCAGTTTTCTTCTTTTACGGTGAAGAGGATGGCGATTGTGAAAGTCTGGTTCTTGGCGTCAAGGGAGAGACTTCCATCATATTTGTCGCAGACGATCTTGATGGAGCGGATACCGAATCCGTGGTAGCGGGGGTCGGTTTTGCTGGTGACAGGATAGCCGTTATTGAAAGTGATGGAACCGTCATAGACGTTCTGAGCAGAGATAGAAACGAGATTTCCGGTCTTTCTGATTCTCAGAGTTATCATTCTCTTGGAAGGATCGAGGTTCTTGACGGCTTCGACGGCATTGTCGATGATGTTTCCGAACAAAGAATAGGTATCCGGTTCACTCATGAAGCTTAGGGCCGAGCCATCAGCTATGCAGTTGAATTTGATCTGGTTCTGGGAACAGAAGAGACTCTTCTGAGAGAGGACGACATCTAAGGCCTTATTGCCAGTCTTGATAGCTGAATCATAGATGTTGATGACTTTAGTCATGCTCTCGACGACATCCGGAGACATGGCTTTCTTGTTACCCATCTCTCTTATCTGATATTTGAGATCATGGCATTTGATGTTGATGAGATCGACAGTCTGTTTATTAAGCTCATATTGGGCTTTTTCTTCTTTTCTCAGTTCATTGACGACTTCCAGGTTCTTGCTCATGGAATTCTGGTAGAAGAGCTGGAAGAGACCAATCAGTGCCGCTACGCAGCAGGCGACGTTGAGGAAGTCGACAAATCCCAAATAGAATCCGTCATAATGGATAGTGGAGTAGAAAGAAACTATCGAAGAGACCACAATGTCTATGACTAAGAAGAGAGCTCCTAAGACTAAGGCCATGCTGTTTTTGACTCCGATTCCCTCATAGCCTTTGATCTTTGTCGAACAGAAGATGAAGACTAGCCAGTAGACGACGATGTAACTGATGAAATAGACGGCAAGTTCAATGGGACCGCTAAAAAGAGACAGGGTCTCATTGTCATAAAGACCGCCTGAGGAGATATGAGTCTCGGCATTGATGAAGTTGAAGATACCCTGATAGAGTTCATAGCTGATATGCTCAGTCGTATATCCGCATAAGGCAGTGAAGAAGAGAGTCTTCCAGTTGGTATCGAAACAGAAGAGCAGCATCAGATAGGTGAAACCGAACATACAGAGGAACATGAACATCGTATAGAAGGCATTTCCGGTAGGTATGGGGAAGGCCAGGGCAAAGCCAAAACATAAAATGACCGCTACTGTCATTCTGATGACAAAATGATTTCGTCTTTTCATCTTGGCGACAAAAAGGCCTTCTCCAAAGAGAAGCCAGAACATGAATATCAGACGATAAAAGAACAAGGACGCAATAGGATAAAAGTTCATGATTGACTCAGAAATTTATTTAAGGCATCTAAGAAGGCTTTCTTCTTAGGATGGGAAATCAATAAATTATGCCCGGCGACAGTCACATCGAATCCTTCGACCTTCTCTACATGAGAAAGGTTAACAAGGAAACAGGAATTGCATTTGGCGAAGTTGAGGTTTTCGAATTCTTCCGTTTCTTTTTTCAGAGAACCGTAGAATTGGAAATCACCTTCTGAAGTGTGATAAATGAGAAGATGATTGTCAACTTCCACATAATAAATAGAGTCGGCTTCGATAATTCTCTTGTTTCCATCGGCATTGATAAGAACTTTAGTCTTTCTTTTGGAATCGATGCGAGTCAGGGCATTGAGAATTCTTGTCTTAAAATCCCAATAGGAGATAGGCTTGACACAGTAATCGAAGGCATTGACCGTATAGCCGTCAATGGCGTATTGAGCGAGGTTAGTCATAAATATCAAAATGACCTTGTCGTCTTTCTTTCTCAGCTCTTTGCTAGTCTCCAGACCGTTTATGCCGTTTCCTAATTCGATGTCCATCAAAACCAGATCATATTTTCCTTTAACGAAGTCTCTCAAAAAGTCTTCTCCGTTATGAAAGAAGGCAAGAGAAAATCTCTTGCCTTCTTCTTTAGACAATCTTTCAAAATAGCCCTTCAGGGTTTCACATTCATTATCTTGGTCTTCGATTATGGCTATAAGTGACATCTGTAACCCCTTGTTGACTAAATTATAGACTAATCCCGTATCTTTTTAAATAGGTAGATTAATTGGACTCATTCGAAGTTGGATTCTTCTGTGCTTTTTTATTTTTGTCAGCTAAGTCCTGGTGATGAAGAATGATAAGAGCGGAAGGATAATTGAATCCTGCTGATATCAAAGAGAAGATGACGACTAAGAAGTTGGCAACACCGATAGACCAGTTTCCCTGGATCAATCCTAATTCCGAGTTGGCCTTGTCAAGTCCGGTGATGAGGATAGAGCAGGTTAAGATGATTCCGCCGATCAAGACTAAAGCAGCACCAGTGATACCGAAGATTGTCGAAATCTTGTCATCGGTCTTTCCTAAGAAAGTGAGGATAGCTCCGGCAATATTGACTAAGAGAGCCAGAATCACGATGATGAAGGCACAGATGAGAAGGGGATTGGCTTCCGTACGGATGTTTCCGAAGATCAGCTGCATATCGGTGAGAACTAAGCCTTCACTTTCAGAATAGGCCGGGAGAAAACAGAAGAGAAGAACGAGGAGGGAGGCTAAAGCCGCCACCCCCTCGTAGATACTTAATTTAACATTTTCTTTCATGGTCATTCTCCTTAGATTTTGCCATTGGTTTCTTTTTTGAACCAGGTGAAGATGATGGATAAGACACCCCAGGTCAATAAGCCGGCGGCGACAACGGCATCGATAGTGATAAGGGTTGGTCTCCACCAAGTTCCGTCCTTCTTATTAGTAGAAGTGGCTGATCCTATTTCGGAACCGATATCGACACCGGTCTTGTTTTCGGTGCGATAGACGGTGTTGATATAGGTGTAGAGGATGTTGTGAGCGGCATTCTGCAAGGCGATAACTGAAGTAGCACTGGTATAATCGTCGAAGAGCTTATAGGAACCGTTAGGATTAAGAGCCAAATCGCAGCCGACACGAATACTTTCATCCATATCATTGACGTTTCCGCCCTGATAATAATCAGTGATGGTCGATCCTCTGAATCCCCACTCATCTCTGAGTAAGTCAGTCAGTAAGGCCTTGGAGCCTGTGGCTCTGACCGAGCCGATACGGTCGACTGAGATCATCGCCGCATTGGCGCCGCCGATCTTGGTGGCTAATTCCATAGGCTTAGCATAGATCTGACGGAGAGACTGTTCAGTCATCCATTTGAACATACCGTTACGTCCGGCATCGCTGTCGTTTCCGGCAAAATGCTTGGTATAGCAGTAAACACCGTTTTCAGTGGCTCCCTTGACGGTATGACCGACAAAGACACCGCACATCAATCCATCCTCGGAGAAGTATTCGAAGTTTCTTCCGCCTAAAGGTGAACGATGGACGTTGCATCCAGGAGCATACCAGCCCTGAATCTTCAAAGCCTGTCCTTCAGTACCGATAGCATTGCCCCACTTGTAAGCTTCCTTCCAGTCCCAGGTCTGAGAGAGGACGTTGGCAGCGGGATACTTGATGGCATGACCAGAATCACCGGTGGAGACACCGGAGGTGAAGCCAGTTCCCCCATCGCTGTCTGTGCAATGAGGTTTGCCGATTCTGTCGATAGCCATGGTTCCAAAGCCACCGCCGGCAGAGAGGTTTCCTAATTCTTCGATGCTGAGCTGCTGGACTAACTTTGCCCACTTCTCATCATCATAAGCAAGTCCCTTGACATCGTTTAAGGTGTAGGCAGTTTCAGTGCTGCCAGTTTTCGGCATTGTATCCTTGTCATCGATTGTGGGAGCGTGGATCTTGAAGACGTTGTCATAGAAATCCTTGGAGCTGGTTCTATTGCCCTTATTAGTAGGATAAGTAGTCTTGAAGTCAGAACGGGAGAGATAGGTGATACCCTGATTGTATTTGCTGTCTTTGTCATTGCCATCGATTGAAACAGCATAGGTGGCCTGAGGTTCATCGATAGTACTTTGAGCACCGGAAGTTGAATTTGAATAGGTAGTGAAACGGTTCTCGACCTTTTCACCCGTATCAGGATCCTTATCGTATTTGTATCCGGTAGCGGGGATTTTGAGAGCCATTTCCGAGTTGTTTTCAGCTACCTTCTTGACGGTGTGGGAATCAGTTCTCAAAGAGAGATTATAGTTTCCGCCTTCTAGTTCATAGCCCATGAATCCGTTGTTGTTCTTATCATAGGTGTCATAGGCGGCCATATCAGCCAGACGGCAGTTAAGAGTCAGCTTTTCGCCAAGACCCGGCTTGATGAGACCGGTCTTCTGGAAGTCGATGAGATCGACGGCGCTCTTTTCGATTCCGCCCTTTGTATAAGGAGAAGAATAATAGAGACCGACAACATCTTTTCCGGCTACCTTTCCGGTGTTTTCAACCCAGACTTCGACAGTCACAGTATCAGTAGATTGAATATTGGAGACAGCTGATAAATCGGTATCACCAATCTTTTCACTGACTATGGACCAATCAAAAGTCGTGTAACTTAAGCCATATCCAAATGGATATTGAACGACAGCATCATAGCCGGATTTTTCTTTTCCGTAACTATTCAAAGCCATACCATCCCAATAGCCTTCTGCATCAGCAGTTTCATACCACTTATAACCGACATAAATATCTTCAGCATAATCGGTATATTTACCACCACGTCCTTCATAATTATGGGTAGCTTCATTGCCAACATTTACATATGAAGGAGCAGTTGTTAAATCATAGGCGGATGTATCAACCATTTTTGCAGAGGGATTGGTTCCGCCATTTAAGATATCAGGAATTCCTGTTACGCCATAGTATCCTGGGTATCCACAATATAAGGCAGCATCGATTCCGCTGTAATCTAGAAAACCCATTTCCATCGGAGCAGAAGTATTAAAAAGAACAATTACTTTTTCGAAATTCTTAGTAACCTTATTGATCATCAAAGCTTCTTTGTCTGATAGAGAAAGATAATTCCTGCTGGTATCCTGATTACCATTCTCATCATATTGGCACTTAGGTAAATCATCACCTTCAGTTGCACGTCTTGATAAGACAATTACGGCTGTGTCAGAGAAGCTTTTAGCTTGATTCATTAGACTGTCGGTGTAGAAGTTTTCCTTTGGCTCATACAGACGGTAATAGATAGAGAACTGATCACACTATCAGAGGCTCCTTCTCTTCGATAGGAGAGGCTATTATAAGCTGAGCAAAGGGATTCATTGACATTGAATCCGGCATTTCTAAATCCCTGATATAAGGAAACCTTATCAGTATCATATCCGCCTTGTGATGAACCGCCTCCCTGATAGAGGAAGCCGTTATCGGATCCACCCCAGCCAAAGATGTTGATGTTAGGAGAAGAAAGAGGCAGGCAATTGTTGCTGTTCTTTAAAAGAACAGAACCATTCTCAGAGATTTCAACGGCTAAATCCTTACCCTGAGACATAGCATTCTTCACTTCATCAGTATCATAATTTGTTTCGCTTTTGCTTAGATAAAGGTCAATAGTACCACCATAATTAAAAGCTACGGCATTACCAATACCTAGAACAGCTGCAAGCATAGCAATGGTTGAAAAGTTGATGACTGCTGTTGTACGTTTCACGTTAAACCCTCCTTTAGGGCCAAATTAAAACCAATAGAGGAAATGTTTCTTTCTATAAGTACGACAAAAAAAGTAAATAACTATTATAACTAGGCTGCAGTATAGTTAGTAACAACCATCTTGAAGCAATCAGTATTCGGGAATGAGCCTAAGACTTTGATATTGAATTGATGAACACCGGAAGTCACACCAGTAGTAGTTCCTAATTCAACTGTCTTCCAGTTATAGAACATATTTTCAGTTGTATGACCAAAAGCAGAATAGCCAGTGACAAAGGGGGTATTGCTATCAAGATAATAAGAAACATTGCCATCCAAATTCCAGGGATCTTCATATTTGGCGGCAACAGTATAGAAAGAAATATCGCAGGTTCCTTTGACATCAATCTTGAAGGCTAAGATGCTTGGAGCGCTGATGCAAGCAATACATTCACCGCCGCTTGTAGGAATTGTGGACTTAGGTTCTTCGAAGAAAGAATTGCAACCGGCCTGTAATGTGCACCCAGAAGTGTCACAATCTTCGGCTTCCACAAGATAGGGATCATCGATAGTCTTGTTAGCATTGATAGTTGCCAAGACATTATAATAAGCAGTAGTGAATTTGAAGGCATCAAGATTTATAGCCGCTCCTTTGCAGGTGTAGGTGAAGGTATGGAAACCAGCCTTGAGAGAAACAGAATCTAGTTTCACATCCTTCCAGTTGTAATAGGTATTAGTGTCAGTAGATCCAAAGGTTTTATATCCATTAGAATCAACTGCAGTTTCATCAACCTTGAAGGTACTATTGCCATCAACATCAAAGGTAGCATCCGCACTTGCCATTCTGGCAATCGGAGTAACAACAGATTCATCCTTCAGGAACAAATTAACCTTAAGAACCGTGCCATTACCAATGAAACCGATAGATTTGCCACCAGAGGTCCCATAAGTAGCCTCATCAGAAGACTCAATGCAATCCTTGGCAGTCGGCTTAACAGATACTGCATCAGCTCTAACGACAAAGTTAGTTAGGTCCAGATTTTCAGCTTCAGCTGTAATAGTTCCATTCTCACCAATCTGATAATACTTGCCAGTATCATCATAATCAGCAACAGCAAACTTGAAGCAATCAAGGTTGATGCCTTGGCTACCAGTAATCTTATAAGTGAAAGTATGAGCACCAGCATCTAAAATTATGGTGTCCAGAGAAACATCTTTCCAATTCCAATACTGGTTTGTATCTGTTCCACCAAATGTAGTATAGCCATTGGAATCAACAGAAGAACTATCAACTGTAAAAGCAATGTTAGCGTCAACATCAAAGGAAGCACCGGCATCAGCCATTCTAACCATCGGAGTCAGAACAAAAGCCTTTTCAGAATAGAAGGAAGCGGTGAGGATTGTATTCTGACCAATGAAGCCGATTGATTTACCACCAGAGGTGCCATATGTCGTTTCATCAGAGGCTTCAATGCAAGATTCAGCAGTAGGATGAGAAGCCAAGCCATCAGCACGAACTACAAATTGGCTGAGATCAAGATTCTCAACTTCAGCAGTATAGGTTTTATTTTCAGTGACTCGGAAATCGTACTTATCAATTACGGTAATAACAATAGTAGCGGATTTAGTGGTATCTTCGACTGACGTTGCCTTAATGGTGGCTTCACCAACAGCAACACCAGTTACGACACCAGCGTTAACAGTAGCAATTTCCGGATTCAAAGAATCCCAGGTAACAGAAGTATTGGTGGCATTAGTGACAGTAGCCGTCAAAGTAGTAGTTCCCTCAATCTTAATCTTTTGTGAACCAGTAATAGCAGCAGAAATGACTTTAGCTTCCGAAGAACTGGAACTGGTTTTTTCACTGCTGCTAATAGATGAATTTTCTTTTGAAGAGCTGGTAGAAGACTTAGAAGACTCAGATGAATTCTGGGTAGATGTAGAACCATTTGAGGTAACTGAATTAGACTCTCCTTGTGAGCAGCCTGAAACAGCTAAACCACACACGGCAAGTAAAGGAAGTAACGTCTTTGTAATTCGATTTTTCATATTTTTTTCCTTTCAACAGGCTTTAGCGAACATCATTATGTTTTTAACTGTAAGGGCTTTCAATGAATTATGCGTAATCTTGATTTTTTAGTTCGAAATCTTATAAAAGCAGACTTTTTTAATTAAAACAGCCTTTTTTGGTGATTTTTTAAATCCTAATAGGGAAGAATTCAGAAATGTAAGGGAGGAAAAATAAGTTTTCGAATAAAAACAGTAAGATTTCGCTATAAGGCTTGTAAGCGGTTTACAACTAATCTAGAATTGCTATGGCTTTAGCGAAAAGACGGACAGTTTTTGTCCATATAAAGGAGATTATCTAAATGAAAAAGACATTTGTTAAGATTCCGATGGTTATGATGCTTGCCTTAATGATTACAGGATGCGGAGCTACTGCAACTTCTAACTCTGCATTGTCTACTAGTGGAAATTCTTCCACCACCGAGGATGGCGGCTTCAGTTTTGTTCATCCTTCTGCTGACGTAAGCAGTTCTGATAAGGTTTCTTCCTCTTCTTCATCTGTTCAGCTCAATATAAATGTCTTGGCAACTATCAATGC
>DHDT01000004.1:0-4839 GCA_002399505.1 Caryophanales bacterium UBA4869
CCTCCATGTTGCTGTAGGCATAGGCCCAGTCCCGGAGGGTGGCCCTGGCTAGGCCGTGCTTCCTGGCGAAGACCGAGACGGTCTCCCCCGAAGCCCTCAGTCCCTTCACGAAATCGAACCTCTGTCTGTCGGTGTAGAATTTTCCCATGTTTCTGCTTCCTTTCCACTGAAGGATAGCCGAAAGACGGGAAACAGACCAGAGTGTAGTTTTTTTACGTACACCTAGAACTTTCATTTTCTTAGTCTTATTCTTCACTTCAACAGCTTTTCAATTCTTATCCTTTTTGATTTGTCTTTCCATGAAGTTTCACTTTATTTTTATAAATTCTGTGTGAATGTGAATGCCGTTATACAAAATGAAAAAAATACTCTTTTAATATGCATTAATTAAATTATAATTAGATTTAGAAAAACACAAAAAAATAAGAAACTATCAACCATTGAAATATCTATGTTGTTAAACTATAGTTGAAAGTATATATAAAATTTAAAGATCACCAGGGGAAATCGAGAGAAAATGATGGATAACAAAATAAAGCATTCAAAAGATTGCTTACACAACTTCCAGAATCATACAAAAATAGAAGCTAAATACCCCAAAATCAAAAACTGGACTATCAAGCATCTAGATTATGAAACAAGAATTGAAAAACTGAAAAATTCAACCTTGTTTAATGAGATGAAAATAACAGCTTCAGACTTTGCAAGATACAAAGATCCTGAAGTTTTATCTTGGATAGATTCACTTTATTTAATTAATGAAACTTTCAACAACGAAAATCTTTTAAATGATATTAAGGAAAACACTCAAATCCTTCAAGAGTATCTAATACCTTACACAAATAAAAACCGAGCCGATTTTATTCTTGCAAAAGACAATAAACTAGTAATAGTAGAGTTCACATTTAAAGTAAAAGATTTCATTGAGAAAGCAAGTCAATGTTTGGTCTACAAAGACATCATCAAACAACAACTGAAAATGGGAATAGAATGTTATAGTTATATTTTTTCCTACACAGATGAAGAAGAAACAATTAATGACAGCAGTTCAAAACTTCAAGACCAAATATTAGACTTCATAAATTTCCTTAATCAATATCTTAAAGAAGAAAACGCTTATGAGCAATTAGCAAACATAACGATAAAGAATAATCAAAACCAAAAAGAAAAGCTTTTTATTGAAAGTAAGCAACACTAAAAGCTCTTCTTTACCAAAATCTTGTTCAACAAAATTAAATTCCCAACTTGAAATACCATCATTACCGCCCTTAGTATCATCAGACACTTCACCACTATCCTAATCACTTATGAAATTCCAAAGACGTTTTTGTTTCATTCTTTAGAATATTTTCAATCAGAGTCAATGAAAACTAAAATTTCAAACGCAGTTTATAAATTATAAGTATAAATTGAATATTAAGCATAATACATCTTTGTCGTTTTCTTTAAGTTGTCGATATTTGAATTCTTTTTCCTTTCTTTAATCTATAATATATGCAGTAGGAGGAATACCAGAATGAGTATTATCTACGGCTGTGTTCTTCCTCATCCGCCTATCATCCTCAAGGAAGTCGGACAGGGAGAAGAAGAAAAAGTAAAGAAGACCATCGAATCATATATTGAAGTATCGAAAAGAATAGCTCAGATTAAACCAGAAGTCATAATTATCTCTTCTCCCCATGCGAAATCATATTCCGATTATTTTTCTGTTGCCAAAGGAGAAAAAGGATATGCTTCCATGGAAAACTTCAATGCTCCTCAAGTGAGTTTTGATGTCAATTATGATGAAGAACTATCTAAGATGATTGATACGATAGGAAAAGAACAGAACTTTTCCTGTGGAACAGAAGGATTCTCTGGTTCTGATTTCACCTCAGATCATGGAAGCCAAGTACCTCTTTACTTCATAAACAAGTACTATACTGACTATAAATTAGTACGTGTAGGACTTAGTGGAATGCCAACAAAAGATCACTACAAAATGGGAATGATCATTAGGGAAGCTGTAGAAAGACTTGGAAGAAAAGCTGTTTTTGTGGCTTCCGGGGATCTTTCACATTGTCAGAAAGAAAACGGCCCTTATGGGTTTAAGGAAATTGGTCCCAAATACGATCAGATGATAATGGACACTCTTGGTAAAGCTGACTTTTTAAGCCTGCTTAAGTATGATAGCAATTTGATTGAAGACGCCCAGGTGTGTGGTCATAACAGCTTTGCGATAATGGCTGGCGCCTTTGATAAGACTGAGGTAAAACCAAAGTCTATTCCCATGAGGATACCTTCGGAGTAGGGTACGGAATAGTCGATTATGAAAGTGTCAAAAATGACAGCAACAGGAACTTCTATGATCAATATCTGGAAGAAGAAAAGAAAGAGATATCTGTCAAAGCAGAAAAATCAGATCCTTATGTAGTCTTAGCAAGAGACAGCATAAATTACTATGTCAAAACCAAGCGCTGTTTAGATGTGCCTTCTTCTTTGCCAAAGAACTTTTACAAAGAAAAAAGAGGAGTGTTTGTCTCTATCCATGAATTCTCAAAACTCAGAGGATGTATAGGAACCATCAAACCTTTTCAGCTGAACATCGCCGATGAGATTGTCAATAATGCAATCTCCGCCTGTTCTCAGGACCCACGTTTTGAACCTATAGCAAAAGAAGAACTTCCATATCTGGATATCACAGTCGATGTACTTTCTCCTTTTGAAAAGATTTCATCAAAAGAAGAACTAGATCCTAAAAAATACGGAGTCATAGTCATAAAAGACAGTCGTGAAGGACTTCTCCTTCCTGATTTAAAAGGCATAGACACCGTCGATGAACAGATTAAGGTAGCTAAACGAAAGGCAAGGATTGCCCTGGAAGAAGAGGTAGAACTTTATCGATTTGAAACCATGAGGCATCTATGAGGTGCGAATATTGCTTTCATCACTGCATTTTAGACGAAGGTCAGATTGGTTTCTGTAAAGGAAGAATCGGGCAAAAAGACAAAATAGTATCCAATAATTATGGTTATCTGACCGCTTTGGCTTTGGATCCTATCGAAAAGAAACCTTTGAAGGAATTTTATCCTGGCTCAAAAATACTTTCCATTGGTTCTTTTGGCTGTAATCTTCGCTGTCCTTTCTGCCAGAACTATCAGATTTCTCAATATGATCTAAAAGATAAATGCCGATATTTCACTCCAGAACAGATCATTACTGAGGCTAAGAGCTTAATACCTGACGGAAATATAGGTATAGCCTTCACCTATAACGAGCCTTTGATTTCGCCGGAATTTGTCAAAGACACCGCCTGCCTTGCAAAGAAGAACAATTTAAAGACTGTCTTAGTAACTAACGGATGTTTCTCTTTGGAAGCACTGAAAATGGTCAGTCCATATATTGATGCCATGAATATCGACTTGAAAGGATTCAGCAGAGAATACTTTTCCTATATCGGAGCCAATTTAAAAATGACGGAGGATTTTATAAAAGAAGCCCATAAAACCAGTCATATCGAATTGACTACTTTGATTGTCCCCAATCATAATGATTCACTTTCCGATATGGAAAAAGAATGTGAATTCATCAGTTCGATCAACAAAGACATTCCTCTTCATCTGACTAGGTACTTTCCCCGATATCATGAAAAAGAAGAGATGACAAAAATCTCTCTCATGAACGAACTCTACTCAATCGCAAAAAAACACTTGGTTCATGTCTACTTAGGAAATATCTAGAATTGGATTTCTTTATATATGTGGTCGTCAAACAAATCGAGAAGCTTAATGCCATTATCATCAAGGACCATATAGGAATTATGTCCGTCTTTTGGAATGGAGACCGAACCGGGATTAGCAAGAATCAAATTGTCTTTTCTTTCCAACACACCGATATGAGTATGACCCTGAATAAAGATATCGCCGGGATCTTTAGGAAGATTATCAAAACTATAATGATGTCCGTGAGTCAAAGTGATCGTTTTTCCAAAGACGAACATCAAAGCTATCTCACTAAAAGGAAAATCAGAAACCAAAGAATCAACTTCTGATTCGCAGTTCCCTTTAATTGCGATAATCTTAGACGCATATGAATTAAGCAACTTGACTACTTCTTTTGGTGCATATAATTCCGGCGGATCATTTCTGGCACCGCAATAATAGCAGTCTCCTAAAAGTATGATCTTAGTAGGATTGATGTCCTCTGCCTTCTTGAAGAACAGGGAAGCATATTTCAAAGAACCGTGAATATCGGAGCCGATTAGAAATCTCATGTTGTTTATCCTCTCTAGAAATCGAGAAAGTGAACTATTTCACCCGTCTTGACATCTATGGCTTTTAATCCCTGTTCATCGATTGAAAGGAAAGAATGATTATAGTCCCGAGGCAGAGAAAGACTTCCCGGATTGGCGATGATGCGGCCATCCTTACGTTGAACCAGACCGGAAATATGACTATGTCCCTCTAAAAGGATATCGTATTTCTGATCATAGTTGAACTCATTATAGTAATTGCCATGAGTGAGAACGATGAACTTGTCAAAGGCATAGGCATAATTAAGATAGGGGAGAGGAAACCTGGCAAAGTCATCCAGTTCATAGCCATCGCAGTTTCCTTTGACGGCAAGGATCTTCTCATGAAGAGGATTGAGCAAGGATAATGTATCAATGCCAATATCTCCCAGAACAAATAAGCGGTCATACTTGTCCTTAGCAAAGACTTCCAGGGCAAGCTCTGTATATTCCGTATCATTGTGAGTGTCAGAAATAACCATTATTTTCATTTGTTGTTTTTCACGATGTTATTCTATCACCTGAAACCGAAAACTATACGAATATATAATATCAGACTCTTCTTTTTT
>DHDT01000004.1:4995-10777 GCA_002399505.1 Caryophanales bacterium UBA4869
CTTTTTTTCACATATAATTCATGTGGTGCAGTTATAGGTCTGTGCTATCCTAAAAAAGAAAAAAACGGATTTCCGTAAATATATATAAGAAGCTGGAAAGTTCATCATCAAGAGCCTTTCCAGAAGGGAGAAGCTTTATGATAAAAGAAGATTATCAGGAATATAAAGAGCCTATCAAAAACATCACTTTTGCCGATGAAGAAGGAAACATCTATAGCACCTATACCAGTCTTGACAAACTGATGATTCCTTTATCACGGAAAGATATTCAAAACAAAGTACTTTCAATCGGCAATCAGATGTTCAGAGTACAGGATAACCTCAGCGCTTTTACTTTCGGAACAAAAAAGACCTATCTTAACATCAACTGCCTTTTAGGTTTGACAACAAAAATCGAAAGCCAGGTTTTAGTCATCAAGATTCACTCTGAAAACGAAAATGACGACAATACCTTCTATTTCGTCTATTTATCACGCTTTTCTCTGATAAAAGACCCGAGAAGAAAAGAAAACAACGGAATGCTGACTATGCTTCTTGATAGCTTAGTTATTGATTTCCCCTACAAAAAAGAAACAGATAACAAGAGCAATCTGGTCGTCAATATTCACGGTGTCCGTCTTCACTGCCTGATAAACTAATACAGCTGTTTTTATTCCAACAAATGCTTTATCCGCTCTTTTTCTATGCACTAAAGCATTTTAAAAACTTGATAATTGCTAATTATATAAATAACAGAAAAGAAACTATCTTACTTCTTTTCGTATTCTTTGCGATGAACAGAATCTTCTTTATGGAAGGTTTCTCCATGATAGCGGCTATGAAGTTTGTCTAAGTTGCCCTTAGCAATATCCTCAAGACTTATTCCTAAGCCAGACGCGGTTTCTGCCACATACCAAAGGACATCTCCGAGTTCTTCCTTTAAGTGTTCAGGATCCATAATATGACCTTGAAAACGGACCTTTTTGACGATGTCACAGCATTCTCCAGATTCGCCTGATAATCCTAGGACACCATTCAAGACCATGTCTTTTCTTCCGTCTTCGCTGATGAGATTAAAAGCATGTTTCTGATAATCGTTAAACGAAAGCGTCTCTTTTTTATTGTCTTCCATATACAGGTCCTCTCTTTTTCTATAATCTATTATCCGTCAGTCTACTTCTACCTCAAAGTCTTTTTGGAGATATTTGACTATCGGTTCCTTCGTTCCCCGAAGGAATTCTTCGTCAGAAGGAAGAGAAGACAAAGAACAGAAGAAAATCTCTGTTGATTCATCGTCATGATTTAAAGGAACAGAAAGAGAAGATACTCTTTCGATGAAGATGATGTCGACATAATCAGTGACATCGCCGTTAGGATAGGTAATCTGATTCTTTTTCCCGCTTCTGATCATGAAAAGACTGGGATTTAGCAATTCGATTCCGGTTTCTTCTCTGACTTCTCTCTTGACTCCTTCAATAACAGTCTCATCAAGATCGATAGAACCGCCGGGAAGACAGTAGAGACCATTATCTCTTCTCTTTTCAAGAAGGACTTCCTCTTTGTCATTGATGATAAGACAGCTTAAACCAACTGACAGACATCGTGAGCCTTTTATCATTCCCCGCAGATATTTAATATAATCGATTGGCATTTCAACAACCTCGCTGTTTTTATTATATAATCTTAGCATGACTTTAAAACACTATGATATCAAAGAAGCAGTCAGGCTTCTCAAAGCCGGTTATGTTCTGATTTCAGCCCTCAAGGACGATGACTCTTCTTTCGTCTTTGCAAAGAAGAAGATCTTTGTCCATTCCGCTAAAGGCGGAATCTATCTTGATACCTATTCTTTTCAGGATATCTATAAGGATCAGATCTTCCTGATTGACGAAGAAAGCAACAACGAAGAGGCTGTTGACCCCAAAAAAGACGAAGAATATTATAGTTGGAGACAATAAACGGCTTTCTTTAAACACTAACACTTGAAAAATACACCTTTTTCGCTATAATAGAGAAACGTGTCTATATAGAGGTTAATTATCATGGGAAAGAAAAGATTTGATGCCAGAGGCTTCGCTAAGGGATGGGATGAGAGAAGAGAAAAGAGACAGGCCAAGGAAGCCAAGGCTGAAGCTAAGAACAAAGCTTTAAAGAAAGCCGCCGCTGCTCCTGTAGCTACTGAAGCTAAGTAGTTTTTATTTGCTTTAAAAAAAGACCCACTTGTCAATTCAGGTGGGTTTTTTGGTGTCAAAAAAAGAAGGCTGTCTAGGCCTTCTTGATGATTTTACTTCTTGTCAGCAGGAACAGAGGTAGTCTTTAAGTCGGCAGAAGAAGGAGTGACGTCGCTTTCCATCAAGATACGCATACGTTCTTCGTATCTTCTCTTCTCAGCAGCCTGCTGAGAGACCTTATTGGAATAATGATAGATAGTGATGAGGAATCCGATCATCGCAACGAGCATGAAGCAGGTACCGACAATTCTGAAGTCAGCAATGCCGGTTCCGCCAAAGAAGGCAGCTAAGCCCTTCTGAGCCTGATAGAGAGGATTGTCGCTCAGTCTTCCGACATTATAGGCACAGACGCCTAAGATAGCCAGAACGAGACCTGTGACCCAGATAGCGGCAAAAACAGAATACCAGACAATTTCAGAGGTGAATACCTTTCTTGTTTTCTTAGTACTTTCCATGATTATCTGTCCTCCTTAGGAAGAGCTTTGTCAGCTTCAGCAGGCTCAGTCTGAGACTTGTTCTGCTGTTCCTTCATCTTGTTTATTTCATAAGCCTGCATCTTTTCACCAAAGGATTTGAACTCTTCATTCAAAGGTCCCTGCATGGAGCCGATGATCTTATCGAAATAACCGGTGAAGATACGGAAATAGGCATTGATATCAGTAGTCGCCTTCTTGCCAGTGAAGATGTCGCAGTCATTGTAGGTCTGTTCTCTGGCATATTTGAATTCTTCATCAGTGCCATCGTTTCCGAAAGTATTGAGAACATCGACCATATCCTGATTGAGGGTGTGGAATTCGTTCTCGATCATACGGAAAGAAGGATCGTTTCTGACATCGAATTCAGGATCGTTCTTCGGGTTGATTCCGCCATGACTCTTGCTGTAAGAATCAGTATAGGTCTTGCCGTTTTGATTGAGTTCCAAAAACTTGTTGGATAAAAGAATCGAACTGACTTTACCGGCAAAGGCATGATAATAACGGATATCATCATGGACAAGCTTTTCAAAGTCGGGTTCGAGCTTATTGTTCTGAGCCAGGAATTTGTTGGCGGAGATCATAAAGGCTTCTAAATAGGCGCGGAGCTGAACGATAGAAGTGAAAAGCTCGACGATCAGGGAAGGTTCGACATTGACATGTCCCTGAAGATCAACGGTGACAATTCTGCCAGGTTCTTCATAGACATCCTCAATGAAATAACGCATCATGTCAAAGAGTTTCTTTCCGGCTTCACCGTTATTGCGGCAATTGGCTTCAAAAGGAGAACCTTTTGCAGTCAGAGCTTTCAGGGAACGATAACGCTGTTCGCGTTCTTCTTTAGAGAAACCGGCCGGATTCATGCTGGGAAGGCAATAGAAGAGGGAAGACTCCGCGATTCTGGCTAAAGTAAGGATCGTCATCACATTTCTTTCTTCATCATTCATAGGTAAACCTCGTTTTATTTGATAACACACATAGACTAACTTATTAATTATATATAACTAAGCCCGATTTTCCAACGCCTTTATGAAATCTATTGGCTTTATCTTATCATTTTCATAGGAAGAAGGCGTATTTAAGTAGTCCTCAAGGTCATAAATACGATTGATGATATGATTGGCCTGAGATTTGAAATGATCAGGAGAATGAGCCATGGCGAAAGAATGGGGAAAACATTCAAACATCGTCAAATCGTTTCCGCTGTCACCGCAGACAAAGACTTCTTCAGGCCTGATGCCCTTTTCACGGCAATATTTAGTCAGAGTTATTCCTTTGGAAATACCTTTTCCGGCTACCTCGATTGCGTTATTGGAGACGGCGATAGACATCGAGTCACCAAAACGGTCTTTGACAGCTAAGGCCAGTTCGCTGGCTTTGACCTTCGCCGGCTGTCCTAATCCCATCGTAAGCATTATCTTATAATTTGGAGTCTCAAGCTTCTGGACAAAGTTTTCTTCTCCGGTGATCAGATGCTCGCTATAGAACAAGTTGAGATGATTGACAAAAGTCATGCTCTTAAAGAAAAATCCCGACATATTATGAGTAGTCAGATAAGTGGGAACATGTTCATCGAAAAGAAACCAGACGGGGATGCCGTAACCGACTTTGAAAGTAGCATAAAGATCCAACAGGGCATCATGGTCGAGAGGAGTATTGTCTCTGATTCCGTTCGAATCAAAAACGAAACCACCATTGCATCCAATTAAGGTGACTGGATGACGAAGAGATTTTTCGACCCTGCTTTTGATATTGACGCTTCTTCCAGACACTAAGACCACTTCACCACCGGAAGCCAGAAAACGCTGCAGAAATCTTCTGCTCTTAGGATTGATTCCCAGAATGCGGTTCTTAGGATAAAACAGGGTTCCGTCTAAATCAGTAGCAATAAGTTTTATCATTCTATAAACTCTTTATCACACTTACCATCTTGTCTTGATAAGGGGCAATCTTGGTATCATTTATAAGATAGAAGGAATCCTTGATGCCTTTAGAGGCCTGATATACTTCTTTGATATTGGTGTTTAGAGAAGATACGGCTTCTTTGATATCTGAACTTGTGATATCAGTATAGTCCCCAGTATAGATAGTGTCATCCTGAAGCTTGACTTTAGGATAACCGGAAGTTGTCTCACTGATATCTGAAATCGAATACTGATAGTGAGCAGTTTCATCATCTCCGGTGCGATAGCAAAGGACCATATCACTTGAAGTCTCTTTATATTTTTCATTGAGACTGTCAAATAATGCAGTTGCTTCCTCAACGGAAGAAGTATTCATCAGAGCTGTCGTATACATATCGCCAAGACCCGTATCGTCATTGACGACAGAGACAGCATCAAAGAAACTCTGACTGTAGCCAGTCTTGGGATTGATGATATGGTTACGTCTTTTAAAGGCTCCGGTGTCTTTGTCATAGACATAGAAATAATGTTCATAGAATCCGGATGTCGACAGGTTAAAGGCTCCGTTTCTCTTCAGAGCCACTTCAGAGGAATTCAAGTTAGAGGTTTCAGTCTTTTTTTCTCTGAATACCGGATTAGTAAAGATGATATTCCAAGCTGCTTTGTCTGGTCTTTCGCCGACCGTTTTAATAGAGCTAGAACCGGAATTGATAAGAAGAGAGATATTAGGATATATTTTCTTCATGTAATTGCAGATCCATTCAGTAGCTTCGCCTTTAGCTAAACCGCTAAGAGAAATTGAGACCTTAGGAGCCTTTACTTCATTCTTGACAAAAGAATTGAAGATCACGGATTTATCGGTATCATCAAAAGTCAGCAGACCTTCCATCTCTTCTTTAGTTGCCGGTGTATAAGAAACAGCATTTTGAATGGCAGTAGCGTCAAAATCAGAAGAGAAAACCAAACCGGAAGCCTCCGTCAATGCATAATCCAAGGCGGTAGTATTCGAAATATTACCGACCCTTTTTAGTTTATCTTCGTAGATGTCGTTCAATTCTCCGATAAAGATGTCAAAGGCACCATCGGAATCTAAAGAAAACTGATAGGCTTTCTTTAAAGTGTCATACAGGAAAGAATCTAAGACGACTTTCTCCCCTGTTCCATAACTGTTATTGAGCGTCTTGATATTATTCGG
>DHDT01000004.1:10863-11631 GCA_002399505.1 Caryophanales bacterium UBA4869
GCGTCTTGATATTATTGATAGGAACATCATCAACCGTATAAGAATAATGGCGGTCAGTCAAAGCGTGAAAATAAGAAAGATAATAGGAATAGTCTTCCTGCATTGAAGCGAGCTGTTCATCGGTGTAATCGCCATTGTAATAATAGACATTTCCATAAATTGACGTATTAAAGGGATTGATGACAGTGACGAAATCATCGGTGTCATTGACAAATTTAACCCTGCCGATAGCAGTTCCGATTACAGGTGAACTCAAAGAAGTGACTTTGGCTTCATTTCCCCTGACTGAACAGGAAGAGACAAACAACAAGGGCAGAATAGCCGCTAATCTGTATACTTTTTTCATATTGAATAATTATATCAAATTTAAGGAAAGCATTAGTGATTTATACAAGATATTGAGAAAAAACGAAACAAACTTTGATCAGTTCTATTGGAATTCCATTTGTCGCAAATCAAAAACCATTTGAGACAATACCTCAAAAGAATTTCAACGGTCTTCAGCGATTAAGAAAAAGAGAGGGCCGAAGCCCTCTCCTTCATTTCGTTTTACTTCTCAATCTCAATCACGCCGTATCCGTGATCTTCACGTTCATAGAGAACGTTGACTAAGCCGGAAGTCGAATCCAGATAGATGAAGAAGGAATGTCCTAAAGCATCCATACGGGCAAGAGCTTCGTCAGCGTCCATGGGAGTAAGAGCTAAAGTTTTTCTCTTGACGATTTCGAAGTTCACATCATCGGCTTCATCAGCGGCAATCTGCTCCAT
>DHDT01000004.1:11640-26207 GCA_002399505.1 Caryophanales bacterium UBA4869
GCATCCATTCTAGCCAAAGCTTCATCAACATCCATCGGAGCTAAGCTGAGTTTCTTTCTCTTAACAATCTCGAAGTTTTTCTCAGCTTCATCATCAGCGGCAATCTGCTCCATCATGATGTCTTTTGAGAGAGAGTTCTTCTTGTTGGCTTTGGAGAGCTGAGTTTTCATCTTTCTCATCTGACCTTCTAGCTTTTCAGCCAGCTGGTCAAGACAGCAATAGAAGTCTTCCCCTATAGCCTTGGCACGGAGAGTGAAACCATCAGTTGTCGTGATAGCTGCTTCAACTGCTTTCTGCTCAGAGACGATGGAGATAGTAATCAGACAGTTGAGTTCGCCATTGGCGCGGAAATAGTGTTCTAATCTTCCAATCTTGGCAACAGCGGCATCTTCCATACTCGGAGTCAGACGTACATCTTTGCACACATACTGGAATTTCATAAGTGTTGGTTCCTTTCTTTATTTCCATTATAATTATAAACCAAATCTTCTGTTCTTTAAAGCCCTTACATAACTAAAAATAGCGATTACATCAAAGCAATATCAAAATCGAATGTAAGCGTAACGCAACGAGCTGATTATTTATCAGAAGCATCTTTGTTATTATTCTTAAGTGGATTCAATTCGTCTGACAGATACCAGTTCTTGCGATCGACGATCTTGATCATGCTAGGCTCAGTGTCTTTCAGCACTTCACCGCCTTCCTTTTGGAAGAACTGAATCATTCTGACAGCATCGAGAGATATGACTTCTCCGGGAATGACTATCGGGATTCCAGGCGGATAGGCCATAACAGTTTCTCCTGATATTTCACCCACGGAATCTGAAAGAGGAACAATCAGGTTAGGAGCATCATAGCCGTCTCGGGGTGAGACGACCATCTTCGAATAGGAATAATTATAACTGAGAGTCTTCTTTCGGTGATTGAGAGAGAAGTGCTTAGCAGACAGTTTCTTCAAACCCATTATCAGGCTATCGATATTTTCCTTAGTCGTGCCGGGCCCTATCAAAGCCAGGATAACATTGACTTCTCCTAATTCCAGCTGAACATTGGAAGTCTTTCTGATTTCCCGGTAAACTTCATATCCGTACATGCTAAGTCCAAGTCCAGTCACCTGAATGACAAGCTTTGTGCCATCAGTGTCATAGACTCCGGAGCTGTTCTGTTCCTTGACGTATTCTTTGGAATAGACGTGCATGCCGGGAATCTGATTGATGAGTTTTCTTGCATATTCAGCCATTTCCAGATTCTTGTGAATCACTCTTTCGCCTTTGAAGTACATCTCTTTTCTGGCAGCATCCAAAGATGCGATCAGAAGATGATTGGGACTAGTCGAGGAGAACATGGCAAAAGCTCTCTTGATCTCACGGAAATTGACTCGGTCTCCCTGAGAGAGAATCATCGAAGTCTGAGTCAGAGAACCGGAGTTCTTGTGCATGCTCATGGCGGTGATGTCAGCACCGGCATCCATAGCCGAACAGGGAAGTTCCTTCGACCAATAGAAATTGGAGCCATGAGCTTCATCAGTCATGACGATCATATTTCTTTCGTGAGCGGCTTTGACAATCCCTTTCAAATCAGAGACTACGCCAAAATAGGTCGGATTTATCACAAAGACTGCCTTAGCTGTCGGATTCTCGTCCATGGCCTTGACCATCTTCTCAAGACTGACACCATTAGCCACGCCCAGTTTTTCATCGATATCAGGATCGACGAATATCGGTATGGCACCGCTGACGATGAGGGAATTGATGACTGACTTATGGACGTTGCGGGGAAGAATGACTTTGTCCTTCATATCAAGGCAGGCCGTGAACATGGTGAGAATGCCGCCGCTTGTTCCGTTGACACTGAAAAGACAGTGATCGGCATGGCAGGCTTTGGCAGCCAGATCTTCAGCTTCCTTGATACAGCCTGTCGTATTGTAAAGATTATCTAAGCCGATAGGAGCGTTGACGTCATATTTGAATATTATCGGAGAAACCCGGCGGGAAAGATCAGTGACAAAGTTCCCCATCTTATGTCCGGGGACATCAAAGCAGACCGGCGAAGACTCAACATACTTGATCAAGGCATCGAGAAAAGGTGTCTTTTTCTGCTGAGGGTCTTTATTGTTTTCTTCTTTAAGATGACATTCTGATTCGTTTTCGTTCATTTCAGTTATTTCTTTAAAGCCTCTTTTATATATTCAGCTTTTATTCCTCTTAATTCTTCCGTCTCTTCTTTAAGAGCAGAAAAAATTAACTGGGTGTCTTCTCTGAAGAAAGAAACTCCCTCAGGGCCTTAGCCATCTGGTCAGGACAGGAAGTATTCTTGAATCCGCATTTGATGCCATCGAGTTTTTCAATGACATCCTGAGCCTTCATTCCGATAATCAGACTTCGAATACCTTTGAGGTTGCCGTTACATCCGCCCTGGACCTTCATATCCTTGATGACATTGCTGTCGTCGAGGAGGAAATCCATTCTGACCGAGCAGGTTCCCTTGGGATAATAGACAAATGATTTATCCATGTTTTTTATTCCTATATATCTATATATAATGCTATTAAATATAGCATAAATAAACTCGATAGATTACTTAATGTTTCAGGTCCTTCTTTTTCTTTCTTCGACCCGGAAAAAAGAGGGCAGACGCTTGATGAGAATCTTCACCAAAAGGGCCATCAGATAGCCAGTCAGCATGCTTAAAGGGCCAAGGATTGTCAGATAGACGAAGATATAGGGTGTCGAGAAGAAAATCGCATAGGCGATCAGCTGGCCGATAGAATGGAAAAGAGCCGAAGAGACCGACAGAGAGTAGATTGAAGACTTGACGACATAAAAAAGAAGAAGGGAGATGAGAATGGACGAAAGAGACCCTCCGACACTCATAAAGAAAGAAGGACCAAAACCAGTCGAGATCAAAGCCACTAAAAGGACTCGGACAACGACGACAAAGATAAAGGAAAAGCCGCCGTAATAATAAAGGACAAAGAGAGAGACGATATTAGAAAGCCCCAGTCTGAATCCCGGTATCGGAAGAAGAGTCGGAATAAAAGACTCCACATAGTGAAGGGCGATAGCCAAGGCGATAAAGAAAGCCAGTGATACCATTCTCCTTGTTTTCATATCAGTTATCATACTCCGGGAAAGAACTGTTGACGATCATGGTCTGGAAGCGATTAGGAAGACAAATCAAAGGAGTATAGGAATTATAGACTCTTCCCATATTAGTGCAGACATTGCGGGGAGATTCCTCTTTGGTGATCTGAATGGAATGATCAGAATAGATAGTGACGTCCATCTCATCACCGTAAAACTCAAAGTTCTTTCCTTCTCCTAGATACAAAGGACCATCGGTCTTGAGAAAGGCCAGAACTTTAGAACCGGTATCGGGAAATTCGATGGCGGTGTTCTTAGTGGAATCATTTTTATCCCAAAGAAGAACGTTATCATACTTTATCTCCACGTGGCTGTTATCAGTCCGCGGTCTTGTAAAGACACAGAGCAAAGTAATAATAACAACTAAAAGGCCGGAAAGGACAATAACGATCGTGTCCTTTACCGGCTTATAGGTTAAACGGGTATCGCCTACTAAATCGGAAGCAAGCTCGTCTTTCCTATTTTTCATCTAGTTAAGCCTAAAAAGAAAGTCCGTAAGTCGCAAGAGCCAGACAGGCCAGGGAAAGAAGAGCGAGAGGAATGCCTTTGAAATACTTAGGGGCATTGGAATTGGAAATACGTTCCTGAATAGGAGCAAAGACTAAGACTGCGACTAAGAAACCGATAGGAAGCCCGAAGATATTTCCAAGTACTGTAGGAAGAGTGCCGTCTTTTAAAACTAAAGTTACTACAGAAAGAGCGACAGAAATACTGGCGGTATTGATGATGATATCAAAGATGCTGTCTTTGAGTTCGTCAAAGAATCCCTTGAAACAATACTTAGTTATGAAATAGAAGGCGACAGCTAATACGATAGCAAGGACTACGATGATAAAGAGGGTGAAATCGGTAAGAAGAGCATTGTCTTTGACTAAGGAAAGACCATAGGAGACAAAGCCTAAAATCACAGAAGCGATGAAGTAATAGATGAAGGCGACATACTTTGCCATTCCCTTCTTTTCAGCCAGAGGCTTATAACCGTTGATTCCTTCTCCTGATATCAGAAGACAGTTGACAAACAGAGAAGAGAAAAATCCAATTAAGAATTCCATGTGACTAGGCCTCCTTCTTTGATAAGGCTTTGGTTTGGCAGACTTCAACCTTAGTTAAAATCAGATTGTGAAGACCGGCGAAGATTCCTAAGAAGAAGAAACCTCCGAAGGCTTTTCCAAATGCGCTCATCTTGATGTCGAAGAGATGAATTACAAGCTGAACATTATCACCGGTAGTGAAACTGATTTCGCCGGTAGCAAGGACCTCTCTGAACAAGGCGATTAAAAGAAGAGCGAGAAGATAGCCGATTCCTGAGCCTAAAGAATCAGCCAGGGAAGTCAGAGGGTCATTGCTAAGAGCCTGTTCGCTTTTAGCTAAAACCAAAGAGGAGGTCGCTAAGAAAGGAATGAAGGTGATAACTAATGTATTCTTATAAAGAGCCTCCGAGTCAGCGATAGCCGGGAAGAAAGCTTTGAGAAGTATCATCTCAAAAGTAACTAAGCCAGCGCTCAGGATAGCAGTGAAGACAAGAGCTTCAGCCTTGCTTAAGTTCTTTCTGAGAAGAGAGACTAAGACATTGCAGATGACAAGGTTGACAAGTACTAAGATACCAATGACAAAGGCGTTTTCAAGCATCGTCGTACCTAAGACGGCAACTGCCAATCCTAAATAGAGAGAGAAAGCCGGATTCTTGAAGAAGAGACCCGTGAGGAAGGACTGACCAAATGATTTTTTAGTGTTTTCCATTTCCCTTATCTCCCTTGGATATCAGTCAAAGCGGCATCGACAGCTGTCTTCATTGACGCAAAAGTATATTCGGTAGTGACACCGGCCATAATATCAGATGTGCTTCCACCTAAAGTATAGCCGACAAAGAGTTTCTTGCTGGCACTGACTTGATCTAAGCCCATTTCATGTTCGTCGATGTTCTTGATGAACTTATAGTAACTGACGACACCGTTTTTGACACCGATTGAAAATTCGAGTGTTCCGGAAAAGCCCTTAGCTGACTTCAAGTCATAATAGAAGGCTTTGACAGCTGTGTCAGTCAAAGTGACTGAATAAGCCGACTGGATATATTTGGTCGAAGTGACTTCAAGACCCTTAGCGGCAGTAGGAGTATCATCCTTGAACATCTCCGATACGACTGCGGGTACAGTTCCAGTTTCGCCTGACGAAGAAGAAGAGTCCTGAGGTTTAGCTGTGCCAAAATAGGCACCTATAGGTAAGGCCACAGCAACGACTGAGACACTGGCAAAGATGAGAATCTTTTTAACTAAAGAATTCATATTCTGACCTCCTTGAGAACTGAAACCAAAGCAGTGGTCTGAGTAAGAGGATGAGTGATGCCAAAGCTTAAGCCGATAGCTAAAACAGTAACAGTAAGACAGCCTAAGATAATGGCCGGCTTTCTGACTTCACTGGTACGGCCGACCAAAACCTTGTCGATAAGAGGAGTGAAGGCATTCATCAATAAGATAGAATAGGCAACGCCTTCAGGATTGTTGGTATAAAGTCTGATTGCCAAAGTGACAATCGCAGCACCTAAGGCAAAGATCATTCTTCCGCTTCTGGATGTCGGAGTGGTGACAGGATCAGTCAGACAGAAGACAGCTCCAAATAAGACACCGCCCTGCATGACGAAACGAACAGCAAATTCGAAGCTGTTTGCTCCATAGCCGCCGAAGAGATAAACCAATAAGGCAGCTAAGAAGATAGCGCCGACAAAAGTAAGAGAGGTCCGATAATCGATGATCTTTCTGATAGACAGATAGATTCCGGCAATGATAATAAGGAAGGCGAATGTCTCACCTAAAGACCCATAGTAATTTCCTAAGAACATATTGAAGAAAGACAGATTAGAATTGATTTCAGTCATAGGCATAGAAGTGATTGAAGCACCGGCGGAGATGACTCCGTTAGGCTTAGAGGCGCCGGGAAGATAAGTAGTCAAATCGCTGGCGAAACAGATCTGGGCAAAGACACGTCCAAAGATTGCGGGATTGAAGATATTGGAGCCAAAGCCTCCGAAGAGAAGCTTCATGACAAAGGTTGAGATAAAGGCAGTGACAGCGATTTCCCACCATTCAGGTCCGATAGGAAGAAGAAGGACTAAAAGCAAACCGGATACATAGGAATAAGAGTGGCCGATTTTATAGAAATACATCTTCCATCTTTCCTTAGGAGAAAGATGCTTATTGAATAACATCCGTATATTAAAGAGAAAATCTGGAATGACAGAGAAAGCAACACCGATCAATCCATTCTGAATGGCATACATGCCATAGGTCACATTGTCGTAATTGATTCCGCCTTTGACAAAATAGAAGATGACGGCAGCAAGATAGATGGCAGCGACACAAATAAGAAACTCCATCATCTTTCTGAAAGTAGTATCTTTGCTTCTTACATGCGGAGCTTTTTCAATGCTGTACTTGATCATTACTTTCTCTCCTTCTTGGCCTTGATGACCAAAGCCTTGGCCTTTAAGACATTCTGTGTGACATCGATACGGCTAGGGCAGACATATGAGCAAAGACCGCAGCCGACGCATTTATCAGCATCAAGAGCAATCATTCTCTCAATATCGTTGCTGACTAAGGCCATCTGAATCTGTACCGGCTGGAGATCCATCGGGCACTGAGAGCAGCATTCGCCGCAGTGCCAGCAGGGATCGCCTAAAGTCTGAATATTGTCCATGACGACTAAGCCATTCCCCTGAAGAAGAAGGGCGAAAGAGGAATCCATGGCATTGCCGCACATCGGTCCGCCGCAGATGACTTTGTATTTTTCATTCTTGGCTCCGCCGCAGAAACTGATCAGATCATCGGACAGGACTCCATAAGGAGTGAGGACAGTCTTGGGGTCATTGACTTCGCCGCTGACGGTGATTGATTTGATGACAGGGACTTTGCCTTCGCTGAAGTATTCTCCTAATCCAATATAAGTAGATAAATTATTTACGATTGCCCCAGCTTCGATAGGAAGCATGTCGTATTCCTTATGAACTATCTCACGAACGATGTTTCTTTCATATCCCATAGGATAACGGTCAGGAAGGGCTTGGACTTCAAAAGGAATATCAGGATGAGAAGCTGCTGTAGCTTCTGCTTCCTCAATCAAGAGAGGACGATCCTTCTTGACGGCAAAATACACCTTTTTGGCTCCGCTGAGTTTCAAAAGATATGGGATGATCTTGAAGACCTTTTCCATATTGGAGATGCCAAGCAGGTAATCAGATGTGAGATAAGGTTCACATTCGACAGCATTGATGATAAGACAGTCGGCATCGGCTTTAAGCTGATACTTACGATAAGTAGGGAAACCAGCTCCTCCGAATCCGATAATGCCTGAATCTTTGATGTGAGCAAGAATCTCATCCTTAGTCGCCTCTTCAGCAGACTTGAACTTGGTCTGAGTTTCCCAAGTTCCCTCTTTGTCGTTCTTGATCTTCAGACAGTCATAGCTATGGCCGTCAGCCAAGAAGACATTCTCATGAGCGACTATTTCGCCGCTGACAGGAGAATAGACTGGAAAAGAATCTCTTTCGTATTTTCCTAAGAGAGTTCCTCTCTTCACCTTGTCGCCGACTGAGGGAAGACCAACAAGAGGATTGAGTCCCCGGTCGACTGCTCTGATGTACACGAAATCCGGTTCAAAGGTAACAAGTGGCTTGTTGATAGTCTCTTCTTTGTGGCCATCTATTTTAAGACAGCGATCAGATTTGAATAAATGAAAGCCCATATATCTATCCTTTCATGTAAACTGATTATAGCCTACAAGCTTTTATATTATATATATAAATCCGATGGAAAATCACTAAATGCTCAAAAAAATTATATTTTTTCAGATAATATCAGGAAAACAGAGTTTTCACTTATTTTTCTCGATGTTTTCTCGGTTGTTGACCCACTTTGCGCCGACTGGAAGACCATAGTAATTAAGGCCGTTCAAATACTTGGAAATGACTTCATAATTGAAGCCGTTTTTAAGTATATCGTGATAGCACTGAGTCAGAAGTTCATAGGCTTTAGTATGAAGCTGTAAGAAGGAATCGAATCTTTTCTCTCCAGTGACTGGATCCAGCCACTGATTGCGACTTTGATTGAAAACAGAGATATCTTCATGTTCTTTATCAAGATATAAAGCAGTTAAGCTATTTTTTCCAAGAAGACATCTTTTTGCTTTGCCATTGTGGTTCATAAAATGAATAACAGCATGCATATTGGTTATAGAACAGGTATAAAGACGCTTAGGAAGTCTTTTCTCATCAAAAGTCCTCTTTAAGGCAGGTACAAAATGAGCGTCGACAATTCTGAGAAAATCTCTCGAAGAGGGAATAGCGTCATCAGGATTGTCCAAGAAGTAATTCATTTTGTACTTCTTAGCCAGGCACACATCGATTTTAGACTCATAATTAGCGTGAAGATAATGATATTTTCCGGTAATCTTTCCGTTTTCATCAAATCCGGACTGATAAATAATATAAGGATGAGTTTCCCGGTCGAGAAAATAATGAGCTAACTGACCCAATATGAAAGACTGGAAACGGCATCGTTCCCTGTCGTCTTCGATCATATAGGTCTCATCGATAAGATTCTTAAAGAATTTCTTGCCGTCAGTCTTATGTACTTTGTTGCCTAAGCGTTTATTGGCGGTAATTAGATGAATGGCATGGAAAGGAACAATACCTACATAGAACATCGGATCAGGTCCCTGAGAACCTAAAGAGAGAAATTCATAGTTGTTTTTAATAAAGGAAGAGATGCTGTCAGCATGCTCTTCCTCCTGAATGTAAAATCTTTTGACGACGAGTGAATGGGCGAGTGAATTAGGCATTTAGAAAACCTCTTTGACGATGGTGCCGAAAACACCCTTGCTAAGACCGCCGATAGCATTGCTCTCATCAGTATCGATATGCATAGCTAAAGCATAGGTATCTGATACACGGATGACAGTATCACCTAAAACGGCACTGCGTCCGTTCTGGCTCTTAATCTTGACAGCGACGATATCACCGTTCTTGACGCCAAAATCTGCGGCATCCTTAGGAGTCATATGAATATGACGCTTGGCGACGATCATTCCTTCCGGACAATCGACACGGTTTCCGTTCTTAGGATTGACTAAGGTGCAAGGGCAGCTTCCCTTGGTATCACCGCTCTCTCTGATGGGGACATCAGCCTTTAAGCTTCTGGCCTCAGTGAGAGAAATCTCAATCTGATCAGCTTTACGGGTGGGTCCTAAAATGGAAAGATTCTTTAAGGTGAAATCCTTCTTCTCCATCTCACCAGTCACCTTATTTTTGATGGTGGCGTGATATACGACATCAAGACGCTCTTCCGAAGCAAACATATTAGGCTGAGAGAGCATTTTCTTGACTGTGAGTTTGGCACCTGCTCCAAACAGAGCCTCCAAAGTGGCATCTGTAACGTGAATGTGATGAGCGGAAGTCTCGACAATGAAATTCTTTTCTGACATTGTAATTTACCTCGTGTAAATTCTAGCACAAGAAAACAAAAAGAGGGCAAGAAAAGCTACATTTGAATATATATTATTTTCACGTGAGTTTTTTCAGTGAAAAAAGAGAAAGAAAAAGCACTGATTTCTCAGCGCTTTTTATCTTTTTTTCTTTACTTGTCGTCTGTGTTCTTATTGTTCTCAGCCGCTTTTCTGGCAGCGTTGATCTTATCTAATTCCTGAGTGGCAGACTGTTCTTCAGCCAATCTCTTGAGAAGATCCTGATAACCGGCTTCCGGGTTTTCCTTCGGGGCAATCAATTCGACTTTGGTAATCTCGGGAACTTCGTCCATCAGCATGACTTCAACGGAGTCTGAGACATCAGATGCCGCTAAGATACAGCCGGCACAGGCACCGATCATATCGACATAGCAGATACCGGTAAGTTCATCAAAGTGATCTAAAACGATATTGCCGCCTTCTCGAGCCAGAAACGGACGCAGTTTGTCTAGGACAACGTCAATCTTCTCTTCAATAGATCCTTTAGAATATTGATTATCTTGATTATTTTCCATGTGTCTTGTCTCGTTTTCCTTAGCATTATATCACTAAAGAAAAAAAAGACACGGAAGATGTATTAAACTGATTAAAAAATATCGATTGATGATGCTTTAAGTTTCAAATAATGCTAATCTATATATAGCAAAACAAACAAATGATTAAAAAGCATGTCTTTCCAAGTTACGTAACCAAACTCGGCAGTTCATTTCTCAGCGTAATTCCTATAGCTTTGGTCGTAATGGTCCTTTATTTCACAGGAAAGGACAGCGCTTTTTCCTTAGCGAACGATATCAGCGTCTACGGGTTTTCTAAAAGTCTTCTTTTCTTCCTTCTCTTTGCTTTGATCGTCGCCTTAGGATTAGGTCTTTTCTCAATCGGAGTCGATAACTCCCTAGGCAGAATAGGAAAAACCATCGGTTCTTCTCTCACTAAGAAACAAAGTGTGATCTTCATAATCGGAATCACCTTTGTCTTAGGATTTCTGATTACATTTGCTGAGCCTGATTTAAAGATTCTCGCTGCTGAAATCGGAATTAATGAACTTCTTCTGATACTCATCATTTCCCTGGGAGTCGGTCTTTTCTTAGTCCTAGGTACCCTGAGAATCATCTTCCAGTGGGATATGCGTGTTGTCTTTTTAGCCGCCTATGCAGTCATTTTCATCCTAGCCAATCTGGCACCGAAAGTCTTCTTGGCAATCGCCTTTGATTCAGGAGGAGTGACAACAGGACCAGTGACCATTCCCTTCATCCTCGCTTTCGGTTCCGGTATTGCCTATACAAGACAAGGATCAAAACAGGGCAGCGATGACTTTGGCCTAGTCGCCCATGCCACCATGGGACCGATAACCGCAGTCATTCTTCTCTCCATCTTCATTTCCGCTTCCAATCCTTCCTTCCAATTGGCTTATCAGGAAGAGATGATTGACATCAACTCTTCCTTTATGAACTATGGAAAATCCCTGACTGACAGTCTCAAAGACACCAGTCTTGCAATCGGTCCCTTAGCGGCCTTCTTTGTTCTTTACAATGTCTTTGTGCTAAAGCTTTCCAAGAGCGACATAATCAAGATCTTTGTCGGTCTTCTGTTCTGCTATCTGGGATTAGTCTTCTTCTTAAGTGCCGTCACGACCGGATTCAAGCCGATAGCCATGTCTATCGGCAGAGCCTTAGGTGACAGCGAAGGCTTCAAGACAGCGATAATAATCGGCGGATTATTTGGATGTTTTGCAGTAATCGCCGAACCGGCTGTCATAGTCTTAGCCGATAAGATAGTCCAAGTCAGCGAAGGCTCGATTAAAAAGAACAGTTTTCTTTTCATCATGGCCTTAGCTGTTGCCCTGGCAGTCATCTTAGCTGTCATCAGAGCCTACTACTGCTTCTCCCTTCTTTACTACATCATCCCCGGTTATCTTCTGGTCTTCCTTCTGAGTTTCATCGTACCGAGGATTTATTCCTCTATGGCCTTTGATGCCGGCACAGTCGCCAGCGGTCCGATGGCTGCTTCTTTCACAATGCCGTTTGTCATCGGTTTTGCCTCCTCAGTCTATTCTAACCAACTCGACTATTCGACTCTCATCTATGAGAATGCCTTCGGTGTCGTAGCCATGATTTCTCTTTTGCCAATATTGGTAGTCGAATCGACTGGTCTCTATGCCACCCTGAAGATGAATGCCTTATATGATAAAGCCAGAAAACAGCTTGCCATGCCTGACGATGATCAGATCATTCATTTCCCAGAGGTTGATAACATATGAAAAAATACCCGCTCATAAAAAAACCAGTTCCCAGACAACCATATGAAAAGACCCATGACCTCGATCGAATCGGTCTTTTCATATCAGTTGTTCCCGAAGGACAGGCCGCCGCTATCACGGAGCTTTTGACGAAAGAGAATACAGCTTTCACTTTCGTCACTCACGGAAGAGGAACAGCCAGCAAAGATATCTACGCTGTCTTAGGCTTAGGCGAAAACCACAAACAGATAGTCTTCTCAATAATACCTATTAGAAACTATCCGGAGATCAAGCTGAAGCTGACGAGAAGATTCCTCGTCTCCGAATATACGAAAGGAATATCAGTCCTGATAGACATCGATTCCCTGACAAGTGTTCTCTCTTACCGGATGATAACAGACAGAAGAATAGACGAAACCAAGAAAGGAAAGAAAGCAATGCCAACAGAAACAAATGACGGAAAAGACGAATATGAAGTCATCATGGCTATCGTCAATGACGGTTACTCCGACTTAGTCATGGATGCGGCGAAAAAAGCCGGTGCCAAAGGCGGCACAATTCTTTCTGCCCGAGGAACGGGCAATAAGGATATGGAGAAGTTCTTCGGCATTGTGATAACCGCTGAAAAGGAAATCGTCATGATCATCGTTCCTAGGGAAATCAAAGACGATGTTCTGGCCGCTATTTCCAAAGAGTGCGGAATAACCACCAAAGGACAAGGTATTGCCTTCTCCTTAAAAGCCAGCGACGTAACAGGAATAGTCGAAAACGAAATGAGAGAAAATAGCTGATTTTCTCTTTATTTTAATTTATTTTGTTATAAACCAACTTTATTCATTGAACAAGTTTATTTATCATTTTGTAGCTTTTATATATCGTAAATGTTTAAATATTTCTACATATGAAAAACAAAACAATTTTAATTGCCGGTCTTTCGTCTCTGTTTATCCTATTTTCGTGTGGCGATATTTCTTCACTTTCATCCTCATTAACAGGTTCTTCGGCCTCTTCTTCTGATAACAAAACCAGCCTTCCTATTTCATCAGCCGATAGTTCATCGAACACATCGGATGAATCAAAAGACTCGAGTTCACTAACAGGCTCAAATCAAGACAGTTCAAGCCAAGAATCCAGCAAGCCGTCTGATAGTTCCTCAGAGGGAAGCTCTTCTCAGGGTGGAGGCTCCAAAGACGATATCTCTTATATCAACGCTACCTTTGAGACTAAGACCATTGAAAAAGATAATTCTTTTGAAACCACTGTCACAATCACTGATACCATCACTTCCAAAAAGTCAGTGACTAAAATCAATGACCCTCTTACAAACCCCTACTTGGAAATCGACACTATTCCCGAGAAAAAGCTTTTCTATGAATCCTATGAACCTGCCCAATCATATATCGACAGCCAGTATCGCACTGAAGCCGGTCTTCTATCTGGCGATAAAGAAGAATCGAAGATCTTCCCAAAAGAAAATCAAAAGAAAGATGTCTCCAAGGTCAACAGCTTGCGTTCCACCACTTGGAATTATCTCGTCGACTCTGATTCCTCTCAACAGAAGGCCTATGTCTTCTATGATCTGGATGGTAATTTCACCTTTATCTATAAGGGCGGTGCCTATTGGACAATGAACGAATGCTGTGCCTATTGTCTGGCTTTCGGAAGTATGCCAGTCAATCAAGACTATGACAAATATGAAGAAAAACAAGACCTGGCCTATGATACCTGGTATCGTTACGGCAGAGTAAACCGCGGATACTATGACGGACCGGTCAAAGAAAAATTCAGCTATGAAACCTACTTTGTCGGAATGAAAGAACAGAACATCAATTATACTGAGACCGATTTCGGAAACGGAACCTATTACAACCAAACAGTCTATGACCCAAAATATGAAGTTCTTCCCTACAATAAACCTGACCAGGATTACAAGATCAATACTGGCACCGACGGAGACAGAGGCGTCTTGAGAATCTGCTTCACATCTTCTTTTGAAAATGATCTCCCAAAAACCCATAAAGCCAGTCATTCCACCAGTGAAACTGACAAGAACTTCACTGATACTTATTACCGAAGAGTCTACTACACCTATAACCACTATAACGATTGGAGTGAGTTCTTAAACTATGAAGACGGATTCACAGAGATCTACGGCAATATGACCAGAGGAAATTCCTATAACTCATCTGATGTCCATTCTGATCGTTACTTTGCTCCGATACCAGAAGAAAAAACCATCAACGATATCATCAGCAGAAATAACTCCTAAGAATAAAGCCCGATAAAACAGTCGGGCTTTTTAAATGTCGGAACAAACTCTCTTCGATGATGGAGAAAAATAAGATAAACAGCCTGGATGTCAGAAAGTATTTAAGGTCGTCAAAACGCATGTATAGACAGTTTCGCTATAGAGACTTTACTACACAGAATGGACAAACTATAACCGGAAGTCAGCCAGATTCCGCCAGTGGCGGGTCTCGACTCACAACAAAAAATGCCAAGGCATCAGATTGAAATATCCGCTTTGCAGGGGATATTTCAGGAAGGCCTTGGCTTTTCATTTGAATGGGTGTGGATTTTTTACCTACACCATCCTCGTATCATTTTGAAAATAAAAAAAGGCTGACATTGATCAGTCTCTTAGAAATACGATGGTGCCCGGGGCCGGAATCGAA
>DHDT01000004.1:26347-29400 GCA_002399505.1 Caryophanales bacterium UBA4869
GGCCGGAATCGAACCGGCATGGGTTATTAGCCCGCAGGATTTTAAATCCTGTGCGTCTACCGATTTCGCCACCCGGGCATATAGATGGTGTCTCGTACCAGGTTTGAACTGGTGGCCCCATGATTAAAAGTCATGTGCTCTACCAACTGAGCTAACGAGACAGCAAGGGAGGATCGGTACTGACAGCGCTTATAGCCTTAGAATTGGCTGGGGTAGGTGGATTCGGACCACCGCATGTCAGAGTCAAAGTCTGATGCCTTACCGCTTGGCTATACCCCAAGTAAGGCTTTATCGAAACGCCTTTTTGAGACGTAACGGTCTAGAAGATGGTGGGCGGGGGTGGATTTGAACCACCGAACCCGAAGGAACAGATTTACAGTCTGCCGCGTTTGGCCGCTTCGCTACTCGCCCACATAGGCCATATCTGATGCGCTATCAAAGAAGAATAATGGTGGATGCTAAGAGGCTCGAACTCCTGACCTCCGCCGTGTAAAGGCGATGCTCTTCCAGCTGAGCTAAGCATCCCCGTATTTCAAGCGCTTTGTTATTTTAGCAAAGCGCAAGTCTATATTCAAGATAAAATGAATTCGTTTTATGAGTTATTGAATATATCAGCCTGATTTCAGCTTTGAAAAAGAAGAATCGCTGCCTTTATGATAGAAATCTAAACATAAAGGCAGCGCTGTCTACAGTCTTTTATCTACTTTGCAATCGTAACAGTACCATCGGTGCAGGTAATAGAGGTGACAGTATCATCGATGAAGGCTTTGGCACTGCAGGTGACTAGATTCCAATTCGCGACAGTTCCATTATAGACGATTGATTTCAGACCGGTATTGGCAAAGGCATAATCAGTGATTTTAGTCACAGTCTTGGAGATGAATAGAGTATTGACAGTATTCTGTCTTCCAGAATAACTATAATCTGTAGCACCTGTTCCGAAAGAATAATGGCTTCCGGCATCTAAAGCAGTGATGCCAGTTCCGACAACCCAATCAGTAATATTGGCAAAATAAGTCTGTTCTACTCCAGTAAAACTATAACTCTTAGCAGCATTGCTGTAATCATTGAGAGTACCACCGGGAAGATAGATCTTTGTTCCAACCTTTTTGTATTCCTGAATCTTAGGAACATTAGTATAAGTATTGTAGTCATATGTTTCCGTAACACCCATATCAGCAGCCTTAGCTACGATGAAGTGAGGAATCAGTTCAATGTTGTCTGTCAAAGCCGTAAGATCAACTAAGGTATCGGCAGCAGTCTTAGAAGCCCACCCATCGAAGAAATAAGCGGCAACGCCATCACTGGCTTTTTCAGGGACATATCCAGAATAGGTGACGGCTTCACCGGGTTTGAACTCAATTCCCTTAAGAAGAGTAGTAGAGTCTGCATCATAGAAAGAAGCTGTCTTCTTGGTATCGGCAAGAATGGTGATCTTAAAAGTGACACCTGCGACATCTTCGTGTTCTTTGGACTTGACGGTGATAACTTCATCGGCGACAGCTTCAGAAAGAGTATCTCCGTTTTTGATTTCGCCTTTAGAGGTACTAAGAATAAGGGAAGCCAGATCTAAGTCAGTGACTGTCGGTTCCTGCTCGTTGATCTTCTTGGAATACTGAACCTTAAGGCCGGCAAGATCAAGAGTCTCATTGACATTGTAAGTAACCTTTGTCGGAGCAGATACCAGAGTCAGAGTCTCTTTGACTACAGTATTCTTGACATCGAAATTCCATCTTCCCTGATCAGAAGCACTCTGATAGGTGATTCCGTGACTGTCTGTATAACGGACATAGACTGTAAGGGTTCCGATATTGGCAAATGAATAGCCGTCAGTAATTTCAATAAAGGCGCCATTGTCATCATATCCGATCTTGTATCCGGTAATCGCGACATTGGCAGCTGTCTCTCCAGTCTTATGGTTGACAGTGTTTCCAGTGACAGTCAAATCAGCAAAGTCAAGAGTATCATCCTTATAATAATAGGAGTGATGTGAGAAGTTACCCGTCTGCTGAGCAAAGTTCTTGTCATAGATATAGAAATCATTGAAGTAGACATTAGGATAGACGTTGATCTTATAAGATACGCTGACCTCTTTGCCTCCTAAGGTTACTTTTAATTCCACCACTTTCTCAAGTCCGATTTCCTCTTCGGTGAAGATGTGAGCATTAGAAGGATTAGAAACTAAAGTTGCCATCTCAGTTTCTGTCAATTCCTGAGGTTTCTCGCTAGAAGCAACTCCGTTGACAGTCTTGACATAGCCAAGCTTCAGACCCGTAGTGCTGAAAGCCTCTTCCGAATAGAAATCAAGCTTTGGATTCTGAGTGATAGACAAAGCATAAGTGATAACATTCTCTTTGACTTTGATAGTGAAGGACTTAGTTACAGTCGTCATCGCCTTGAGAGTGACTGTCACTTCAATCGCTTCGCCCGCCTCATCGAGAGTGGCTCCATCTAATACAGACAGAGTGTATTTGTCTTTAGTCAAGGCGACACCATTGTCTTTGACGCCGCCAGTCGCAGTGAAGAGAGTAACGGCAAGACCGTCGGCATTGAAAGAATCACCGACAAAATAAACAGTCTTAGTAGGAGCAGTCACGACTAGTTCATAGGAATAAACCGGCTGAGCTTTTGAGCTTTCAGAAGAAGAAACAGGAACTGAGGAAACCGGAGCGGAAGAACTGGTTCCAGTTGTATTTGCGGGAGTCTTTCCAAAATCACATCCAAATAGAAGAAGAGAAGTCAACGACACTAACAGAACTTTGCTTTTAGAGTTTTTCATAAATCTTTTTTCCTTTGTTTTTTCAGATATTCAAATCGCCGTCAGAACAGCTGACCTTCGTAATCTTCGTCTCGCCTCTAAGCAATGACCAAGAGCTGTCTTTTTCAATAAGACTCCACTCAGCCTTTGTTCCCTCATACTTCAAAGTCGGATTAGACAGATACTTAGAACACATAGAAAGAAAACCTAAACCGAGGTACGTAGTAGTCTTAGGAAGAACAAACTTCAGCGGATTGAGATTATCCATGCCATAAAGAGCAAAAGCCTTAAAAGA
>DHDT01000004.1:29503-36804 GCA_002399505.1 Caryophanales bacterium UBA4869
CCTTAAAAGAAGTTACAGAAGCTAATTCAAGATCATCGAGAAGCGTCTTTCTGAAGGCATAACTGCCAATAGTCGAAACGGAATTTGGAAAGGAGACATAATCTAATGCGACACAACCGTCGAAGGCACTTTCAGGAATAGAGGAGATACGTCCGTTGATGATGACTGATTCAAGAGTCTTGCAGTTTTGAAAGGCTTCATCTTTCAGAGTACCTACGGAAGTTGGAATTGTGACATTTGTCAGTCCGGAATTATAGAAAGCCAGTTTATCAATCGATTGAAGTGAAGAACTAAGTGTGATGCTCTTTAGTTTGGTGTCATTGGCAAAAGCCGAATATCCAATCGAAGTTACAATGCCTCTAGTCTCAAACTGATTCAGGCTCAGCATATTGGAGAAGGCGTAAGAACTAATCGCCGTCACGCCTTTAGGAACAATCATCTTTGTCATGACTTCACAGTTGTTGAAGGCACCGCTTCCGATTGAAGTCAGAGTATCGGAAGAATTGAGGATATCGAGATTCTTAAGACTGATGCAGTAGCTGAAGGTCTCATCTCCGATCTTTGTGATGCCATAAGGGAAGTTCAGTTCGCCAAGCTTTTTACATCCGTTGAAGAGACCGTCATCAAGAACAGTGACTTTGGAAGGAAGATTGCAGGTCTGTAATTCCGGGCAGTTATAGAAGACTTTTTTTCCAAGAGAGGTGATAGTCTCGGGAATTTCAATTTTCGGAAGGGCCATACAGTTCATGAAGGTTCCCTCTTTTATGGCTGTAAGAGACTTGGGAATATTGACGGAAGTAAGGTCATAACAGGACATGAAAGCGTAAGATCCTAAGTTATTAAGACCTTCAGGAAGAATCATCTCTTCAATGACAGTTGAACTGAAACAGTAATCTCCGATGTTAGTGACAGTCTCCGGAATGTTGATTTCCTGTAGGGCAGTGCAGTTATAGAAAGTGCGCTCTCCTATCGATTTCAAGTCAGAAGAGATAGTGACTTTAGTCAGAGAGGTACATTGGAAGAAGGCACTGGCTTCGATGTCTTCATAATATCCTGATATATCAATGCCGGTCATCGTAATATTGCCCGCAAAGGCAGAGGCACCGATTGCTTTTATCTTGACGCCGTTATAGTAGGAAGGAAGGACAATTTCTGTATCTTCTCCTAAGTAGGAGAGGATTTCATAGCTTCCGTCATCTAGCTGATCGTAGGAATAATCGGTATCATTAGGAGCCGTAGTGAATAAAGAATAGACATCGGTGTCATTCATAAACAGAGTGGGATCATTAAGATTCAGGCTCCATTTAGAGAAGACATAATAGACAGTCCCGTTGCTTTTCCTAGTCGGTGTCTTACCGACATAGACAGGCTTTTCTCCGTTCTTCACTTTGGCAGTATAGAGAATCGTCGTCCTATCGCCGTCATAGAAATTGACATTCGCGTATTTGACTGTTTCCTGGCTTGTAGAAGAAGTAGGCTGATTAGTGCCGCATCCGTTCAGAGGAAGGATTAATAGAGGTAAGAACAATAAGAGAAGTCTTGACTTGTTTTTCATGTTATCTCCTTTCGTTAATAGTTAAGATAATCATCTAAGAAGCTGGCGTTTGCTGAACCAAAATCAGAGAAAGCGTCTGTTTCATAAGCCTGACCGGAATAATTGATAATGCTGAAATAGACGGATTTGTTTTTTAAGAGAAGATCTTCTGAAATTCTGATTCCCGCATATAAATAGTCTTTTACGGTCGTATCGGTCTCCGAACTGAAGAAGAGATTCATAAATCTCTGAATAATGTCGGAATCGTCAATGACATAGAGATTTCCTTCTTCCGAAGTCGTCATCTGTTCATAGCAGGCCAGTTCATCTTCATCTTCTATGGCTTCCACATAAGGGACTGTATAGTCAGAAGAAAGAGAGGTAAGATTGCTGTCCTGAAGATAAGCTTGGTTCTTATCATCATAGGAAGGAAGAAAAGAATAAGTACCGGCTTTCAAAGTTCCTTTGTCTTTCTTAAGCCTTATTCTTCCTTCTCTCTTAATAAGATCTTCATACATGGTTCCTTTGATGCTGTTCAAGTATTCATCAGAGAGGTCATAATAATAGTAATTTGATGTAAACCTATATTTTCCGATATTTATCTTTTTGTCAGAGACAGTCTTCTTGCCCTGATCAAAGGTATAGTTTTCATTCAGGAAGAGATTTCTCACTGTGGAAAGATCCTCAAAAGTAGCTAAAGGCCCTTTTCCTGAATCAAGATATTCTTTTAAGAAAGGAATCTCAGTCGAACCTATTTGTGAGACAACCAACTTCAGATTTCCGTAAGCTGTTGTTATCTGTATTCTGATTCCGGGAACAGTGTTGATGACGTTGATTGAAGTAATGTCAGTTAGAGGAATATTCGTCTTATCAAGAAAGGAAGAATGATAGATTGTCTTCTTGTCGTTTTCCGAAGTCATCGTGTAAGTGTCAGTAACTGAAGACGAAATCAAATCCATTCCTTTAAGACTTCTGATTTTATCAAGACTCCAGATGTCATTTTCTTTCTTGGTCAGATAATGACCAGCATTGATTTTGCTGTCATCATAAGTGAATCGGAAAATACCGTCGTCATAGTTTGCAAAACCAGTAGCTTTCTTAGTATTAGGTTCTAAAAGGTAATATCCCGAATCTGTGTAGGATTCCTGATAATTCATAGCGACAGTGGTTGTGTCTTTACTTAAGGAACCAGATATAGATACGGTGTAATTCAAGCCTTTGCTTATTTCTTTGATCTTGGTTTCAAAACTCTTCTCTGAAGAATCCAAACTTGATTCAGAAGAGGAAACCGGAGACGAAGAATCTATGGAACTGCTGACATTTTGGCTTTGACTACAGGAAGTAAGAACAAAGCCTATTACCATTAAGACCCTGATTGTTTTGATTCTCATGATTACCTCCTGCCAATAAAACATAAGGGTTATATTATTAAACCTTTATTTTTCGTTTCACATCAAAACTTCAAAACGATATATTTTTCAGAATAAGAAATACTGTTTTTTTAGCTTTTATTGTTATAAATGTGATTATTTTGACTGTTTTATTCCAAAACTATTAAATATGCATATATTGTTTTCTAAGGAAGAAAGCGATTACAAAAAAACCGCCTAACTATTAACTAGGCGGTTTAGTCTGATTTCAGTTTTACTTTTTATGGAAAGGTTTTCCTAACAGCTTGAACATATTGGATTTATAGATCTCAACACCAGGCTGATTGAAGGGATTGACGCCGAGAAGATAGCCAGAGAAAGCGACAGCACGGAAGAAGAAATACATCAGGTTTCCTAAGTTATAGGCATCCATCTCAGGAATTTCAATGATCTGAGCCGGAGTATGTCCGTTAGTATGGGCGTTGAGAGTTCCAAAATAAGCCTGATCGTTGATATAAGACAGTTTCTTGCCGGCTAAATAGTTAAGATTGTCAAGGTTGTCTTTATCTTCCGGAACTGTGACATCCGACATCGGAGTCGTAGTCCTCAAGATGGTCTCGAATAAACAAGGTGTGCCCTGCTGAATGAACTGACCCATAGAATGCAAATCAGTAGTGAAGATACCGGAACCGCAGAAGATGCCTTTATCGTCTTTGCCCTCTGATTCGTCAAAGAGTTGCTTAAGCCATTCGGCAATCATCTTATACTGAGGTTCATAGGCGATGAACATCTCAGCCACATAATGCTTCTGAATATTGAGAAGATAACGGGTTGCACCATAGAGATAAGCGGGATTCTTGTGATAATCGTGAACTGAATACTGCTTTTCTCCTTCGATGACACCAGCCAAGGACTTCTTGATATCAATACCGGCACAGGCAATAGGAAGAAGACCGACAGGAGTGATGACAGAATAACGGCCGCCGATATCATCAGGAATGACAAAAGTCTGATAACCTTCAACAGCGCTCTCTCTGACTAAAGCACCCTGTTTAGAATCAGTAGTGCAATAAATAGCATCCTTTAGATAAGCCGGACTATGTTCCTTGACCATCAAGGCCTTTAAGAAACGGAAAGCGACACTGGGCTCAGTGGTGGTTCCGGATTTAGAGACGACATTGACAGCAAATTTCTTGCCTTTGAGATGATTGAGAACCTGCTCGATATAATTGGGAGCCAGGTTATTTCCTAAATATAAAATCTCAAGCTTGTCAGACGGGAATAATCCGTTGATGGCATCAATCGCTGCTCTGGCACCTAAATACGATCCGCCGATGCCGACTACAACCAGAGCTTCGAAATTATCTCTGATCTTTGCAGCTGCTCTCTGGATCTTTTCGATTTCTTCGTTAGGCATCTTGGACGCAAAGTCCAGCCAACCTAAAAAATCATTTCCTAATCCGCTTCTGTCATCGATCATCGAGGCGATCTCTTCGCCTCTCTCATCGACCTCAGAATAGTCCAAACCTTCCATGATTCTACCGTACTTTGTAAAAGTTACCATAGGCCGTTCCCCTCTATGATTTACTCTGGGCGCTTAAAATCGCCGTATAATTATATTATAAATATTATTCAATAGCTAACCTATTAGAGAAAATTAATAAAACACTAGATTATTTTCAAAATTTTATCAATATCCTGCGGTTCTGTTACTTTGAAATCGTTTTCGCAACCATCGATTACATCGCATGAAAATCCCATTATAACCGCTTTTTTGAAGTCGTCAGTATCGTTTTTGTCATATCCGCCTAAATATACAGACAGAATTACCTCCAGTGTGAATACCTGAGGGGTCTGAATCTGATAGACATTCTTCCTGTCGATATAGGTAATCCTCGAACCCTCTTTGCGAAGAAGGGAATCATTGATTTTCAATACAGGAGTTAGCGCATCGAATTTGGCGGCTTTTTCATTTATCTTTTCAAGCATTGAAAGAGATATCAAAGGTCTATCGGCATCATGAATAAAGACTTTCTTTTTTCCGTCGTCGTTTTCCAAAGTCAGCAAGGCCTTATAGACAGACTCATTCCGATCCTTGCCTCCAGTGACATAGACTATCTCTTTGCTTTCTTTGCTTTTATCTCTAACGATGTCCTTAGTCTTTTCGATATCTTCTTCATCCGTCACGATAACGATTTTCCCGATAAAAGGACAGGAAAGAAAAGTCTTCAGAGGATAAAGAAACATTTCCTGTCCTTTTAAAGGATAGAACTGTTTTTTCATTCCTAAATGATTGTAGAGGCGCTCGCCCTTACCAGCCATCAGAAGAATCGCAATACCGGTATTTTCCATGTCTTTGTTCCTGTATCCTGATTTTATCACGGATTAAGTCTATTCACTTGTATTAACTTAGGTTTTAGCTTATCCTTTATTCAAAAGAGGACTTACTATGGACACTTGGGTCATCATTCTTATCGTATTAGGATGTCTTATCGCCATCTATCTTTTAGGTTCGTTTATCATCTGGCTGTTCTTAAAGGCTGCCCGAAACAAAGCCTATAAGGCCTTAGATGAATTAGTGCCCTATGAAAAAGAAAGATTTCAGTATATCGCCTATGTCAGAGATGAGATAGAGAAAGACAATTATCATCTTCCTAAGAGCATCCTCGACGTCATCGAAAACAATAACGATATTTTATCCGGACACGAAATCGATATGCAGAAAGTCAAATCTCAGGATGATTTCCTGATTCTCTTCTTCCAGAAATACCTGAAAGAAAAGAAACTGATCAGCAAAGAAAAGTATGTAAACATCAATTTGAAGATGTCTTCATACCTTCATATGGATACTGATGATAAGGAAAGTCCCTATGACATCTATGACAAGAAAGCCTTCCGCTATAATTCACTTCTCGGCATGACTCTCTTCACCATCTTCCTCAACAAATCCAAATTCGCACAGGCACCCATACTTTAGATCTGATATATTTCTGCAAAGGAGAAAAAGGAATATGAACATTTGGCACGATATCGATCCCAACAGGATCAAACCGGACGATTTTACGGCTGTCATTGAGATTCCTAAAGGAAGCAGCTGCAAATATGAACTGGATAAGGAGACAGGTCTTATCAAACTCGACCGCGTCCTTTATTCCGCTACCTATTATCCGGCCAACTACGGACTGATTCCCCTGACTTATGCCGAAGACAACGATCCTCTCGATGTCTTAGTCTTATGTGAGATGAGTCTAGTGCCTCTTACTTTAGTGGAAAGCCGTCCTATCGGCGTCATCAAGATGATCGATCAGGGATTCATCGATGAAAAGATCATCGCTGTCTGTGTCAGTGATCCTTTCTTCAAAAACTTCAATGATCTCCATGAGCTTCCCGATTACACCGGAAATGAAATCCGCCACTTCTTCAATGTCTATAAGACACTGGAAGGAAAAGAGACTTCCGTCACTTCTATCGAAGGCAAGGATGAGGCCATCAAAATCATCAAGAAGGATATGGAAGCCTACAAAGAGATGATGAAACGTCAAGGCAGATAAAAACGATTTCCAAACTATTAAGAACAATACGATAATTCGGTTGGAGAAGTTTTTTTATATACTTTACTTACAAAGGATATATTAAAATGTCTTATTACATCGGATGTGACTTAGGAACCAGTGCCATCAAACTGACAGTCTGTGACGAAAAAGGAGAAGTCATTCTTTCGGCAGACGAAAGCTATCCCTGTTTTTTCCCCAAGGACGGATATTCGGAGCAGAAGCCAGAAGACTGGCTTTCAGCTCTGAAAAAAGGACTGAAGATAATAACCTCCTCAATTAAAGGAGAGATAAAAGGCTTAGCGATAGACGGACAGATGGATGGCCTTGTCCCTCTGGACAAAGACATGAGTGTCTTACGAAGAGCCATTCTCTGGAATGACTCGAGAAGTACAAAAGAATGTCTTTATCTCAACAAGGCCATCGGAAAAGACACTCTCATCAAAGAAACAGGCAATATCGCCTATCCTGGCTTTACCTTGCCAAAGATCATCTGGATGAAAAACAATGAACCAGAACTTTTTGCAAGAATCAAAACCGTATTTTTGCCAAAAGACTATCTTAATTACTGTCTGACTGGAAAAGTCTGCACCGATTATTCCGATGCCGCCGGCACTTTAGCCTTAAACGTAAAAAAACAGTGTTGGTCAAAGAGCATGATCGATTTATCAGGTTTGGATGAATCCTGTTTCCCTGAGATTGTGAAAACCGGATCGTTTTTAGGCTACATGAAAGAAGATATCGCCAAAGAATGTGGATTCAAAAAACCGGTGAAGATTTATCAGGGAGCCGCTGACAATGCTGCCAGCGCCATCGGAAACGGAGTCGTGAACGATTCTGAATGCG
>DHDT01000004.1:36941-40441 GCA_002399505.1 Caryophanales bacterium UBA4869
GTGAACGATTCTGAATGCAATATCTCTCTTGGCACTTCCGGAACGATCTTTGTCGCCAGCAATTCTTATGTCTTCGATAAGAACGGAGCTATTCATTCCTTCCTGACAGGAACTGACAACTACTGTCTTTTAGCCTGTATGTTAAGTGCAGCCAGCTGTCTTAAGTGGCTGACCGAAGAAGTATTCAAGTCCAATGATTTTGTCTCGGTTCAAAAAAGAATAAAGAACGAAGACTTAGGAAACAGCAACGTTTTCTTCTTGCCTTATCTGATGGGTGAGAGAAGCCCCATCAATGATCCTAAGGCCCGTGGCGTCTTCTTTGGATTATCCATGGATACAAAACAGGAAGACTTAGTAGAAAGTGTCATGGAAGGAGTAGCCTTTGCCTTAAGAGATTCCTTTGAGTGCTTTAAGAAAATGGGAATCGATATCAAGAAGAGCTATATCACCGGAGGAGGAAGCAAGTCTCCTTTATGGAAGAAGATCATATCTAACGTCCTTGATATTTCCTTAGAGACAGTCGCTGACTCCTCTGGGCCAAGTTATGGAATGTGCTTAGTCGTCCTCTTAAGCGAAGGAGTCTTCAAGACCTTCCAGGAAGAGAAAGACAATCTCATCAAGGTAACAGATACAACTATTCCTGAAAAGAAGCTGGTTGAGAAATACCAGCTGAAATATGAAAAATATCAACTTCTATATCCTTCTCTTAAGAATGTCTTTTCGATTGAGTGACAGAATTAAACTTCTTAGGCGTCATACCAGTTTCTTTCTTAAATGCTGAAATAAATGATGAATAGTCGTTAAAACCAACCTGTAATGCTATAGCAGAGATTTTCATGTTCGTTTCGTTTTCGAGCAAGTCTTGAGCCTGTTTTATCCTCAGTTTTCTGATATGAGTAGCAACCGGCTCAGAATAAAGCTCGCTCGTAATCTCATATAGATAAGTCTTTCCTATACCGAAAAGACGGCATAGTCTTTTTGATGACAGATCTTCATTTAGATGAGTACTGATATAACGGTCAACTTTAAAAGACAGATCTTCATTCTGAAAATAGGCTACTCGATTCTGAATCAGATAACTAGCTGTCTCCTGAAGAAGACGGCTGGCAGCTTTCAGATATTCGCTATCAAAAAGAGGCATGGATTCAACGTATTTCAAGACAGCCTTTTCATCATAAGACCTATATTTTCTCGCTATCTTTCTGATATAGGAAAAAGCTTCTTCAGAAGAGGAATAATTGAGTATATGAGAGAAGAAAAGATAGCCGACGGCTTTTCCTTCTATTCTCAAGGGGGCAATTATCTCCGTCAGTCCGCAGTGGCAGGTATAGATATAAGGATTGTCAGTCTTAAGAGCCTGAATCATATGAGATTTATCACAGATGATGCACTGATCATCAAATTCCCTGTCTTTCCTTAAAAAGGCGCAGACAGGTGCTTTTTGATTCTGGCAGCTCGTGACTTCTTTGAAGTCGGCATCGAAAACAGTGATTCTGATTTTTGTAATCAGATTGAAGTCTCTGATGACCGGTTCCAGTTCATCCAAATTGAAATATGAAATCATACCATAGCAATTATAGATTATCAGTGAACGAAAAACCATTTTTTAGATACGAAACATCATTGTCTGACAATGATTGTTAATCTATCCTTTATATAATTGGAAGCGTTTCCATCTATAACAGATAAAAGGAGAAAACGATGAAAATTTATTCAATCACAGATGAATCATTCAAAGATTACGGCCAAATCATCAAGGGTTTTGACTGCAAGAACCTGAAAGAAAATCTCGATAAAACACCTCTTCCCGGAAAAGGAACGATCTATGTCGCTTCTTCTCACCATCTCGAGCAGAAAGAAGAAATGGACTATTTCTGCAATAACGTCTATGGCGGTCTTCCTGTTCAATTAGGTTACTGCAACGGATTCAACAGCCGTCTCAACTGCTTAGAATACCATCGAGACAGCGAAATCAACTTCTCCGGTTCTGATTTCATTCTTCTCTTAGCCAGAAGATTAGAAATAGAAAATGGATTTATCGATTCCGATAAAGTCAGAGCCTTCTTAGTCCCCAAGGATACCTTAGTGGAAATCTATGCCACCACTTTGCATTACGCACCGGTGATGACTGATAGAAAGAAAGGATTCAAAGTCCTCGTCTGTCTTCCCAAAGGAACAAACGGAATCAAAGGAAAAATCAATATGGTAAGCGAAGAAGACAGATATCTGTTTGCAGCCAACAAATGGCTTCTAGCTCATAGAGACAGCGCCGAATTCCAAGATGGGGCGATAGAAGGAATCAAAGGAAAGAACCTTGATCTGATTGATCAGATCAAGTGAAAGGATCAAAAACTATGAACAATCTGCCAGAAGTCAAATTAGGTATTGTCGCTACTTCAAGAGGCTGTTTTCCTAAAGAACTGTCTACTAAGAGAAGAGAGAACATCGTCAGAGAATTAGGCAATGACATCTATGATTCAAAAGTCATCGTTGAAAACGAAGGTGATGCCATCAAGGCTTTGGAAGATGTCAAAACCAATGGAGTCAACGCCTTAGTTGTTTTCTTAGGGAACTTAGGACCGGAAACTCCCGAGACAATTTTAGCCAGCAAATTCACTGGTCCCATCATGTTCTGCGCCGCCGCTGAAGGAGACGGCAATCTCTTTGATGGACGTGGAGATGCCTATTGTGGATTATTAAATGCATCGTATAGTCTTTCCTTACGAAACAAGAGAGTCTACATCCCTAAAAATCCAGTTGGCAACGCCAAGGAGTTAGCCAAGGAAATCAATAAGTTCCTTCCTATTGGCAGAGCTCTTTTAGGATTGAAAGGACTGAAGATCATATCATTTGGTCCCCGTCCAAATGATTTCTTAGCCTGCAATGCCCCCATCAAGGCTTTATATGATTTGGGAGTCGAAATCGAAGAGAACTCAGAACTTGATCTGATGGTCTCTTACAATCAGCATAAGGATGACAAGAGAATCAACGATAAGATTGCCGAGATGAAGAAGGAGTTAGGAGAAAAGAATCCTTATGAGGGCATTCTTCCCCGTCTTGCCCAATATGAGCTCACTCTTTTAGATTGGATTCAAGAACATAATGGAAACAGTCAGTTTGTCGCCTTTGCCAACAAATGCTGGCCGGCCTTCCAGACTGAATTCAAGTTCGTTCCCTGCTACGTCAATTCAAGACTTACCGGTATGGGAATACCAGTAAGCTGTGAGGTCGATATCTACGGAGCCCTGAGCGAATATATCGGAGAATGCATCTCCGGATCCACTACTACCCTTCTTGATATCAACAACACAGTACCGGAATACATCTACAATGAGGAAATCAGCGGACACTATCCTTATCGTCTTCATGAGACTTTCATGGGTTTCCACTGTGGAAACACCTGTTCGACGCTCTTAAAAGATCCTCACATGGGATATCAGCTCATCATGCATCGTCAATTAGAGCCGAACACTGATAAACCCGATATCACCCGTGGAACT
>DHDT01000004.1:40545-48695 GCA_002399505.1 Caryophanales bacterium UBA4869
CGATATCACCCGTGGAACTATGGAAGGCAATATCAAGTCAGGAAAAATCACTTTCTACCGTCTCCAGTCAACTGCCGCCACTGAACTCAAAGCCTATGTCTGCCAAGGAGAAGTACTCGATGTCAGCTGCCGTTCTTTTGGCTCTATCGGTATCTTTGCCATCAAAGATATGGAGAGATTCTATCGAAATGTCCTGATCGAGAAGCGTTTTCCTCATCATGGAGCTGTCATGTTTGGCCATTACGGCGAAGCTTTCTTCGAAGTTGTCAGATATTTAGGCGTAAATGATATATCATATAATCATCCGGAGAATCTTCCTTATCAGGATGAGAATCCCTTCAAGGACTAGAAATGAAGAAACAGGTTTACAATCCTTATCTGCCTCTCTATGAATACATCCCCGACGGCGAACCCCATGTTTTTGATGGCCGTCTTTACGTCTATGGATCACATGATCAGTTCGGTGCCTTCAATTTCTGTCATAACGACTATGTCACCTGGTCAGCACCTGTCGATGATCTTTCCGATTGGAAATATGAGGGCATCATCTTAAAAAAGAATGAAGACCCTGATAACAAAAACAGCAGAAAAGACCTATATGCACCGGATGTCACCCGTTTCAAAGACGGAAAATACTATATCTACTACGCCTATAACTTCACCGGAAAGGTCGGAGTCGCCCGAAGCGACAAACCGACTGGTCCTTTCACCTTTTTAGGGCATGTCAGATACAATGACGGCACGGAAATCGGTACCAGAAGAAAAGATATCTTCTATTTTGATCCCGGAGTATTGACCGATGACGACGGAAGAGTATTCCTTTATGTCGGATTCGGTCCTGATCATTTCTTCCCCCAGATAAGGCCGGGTTTGAAAGCTGATGGCTGCTACTGTCTGGAATTAGCTGATGATATGATGACAGTCATCAATAATCCCGTCAAAGTCCTCGACAAAAAAGGAAAAGCTGATCCTTCCTTTGAAGGACATGAGTTCTTTGAGGCTTCTTCAATCAGAAAAATCAACAATATCTATTACCTTGTCTACTCTTCAATCCAGGGACATGAACTCTGCTATGCGACTTCCTCTTCGCCTTTTGGTCCTTTCAAGTTCGGAGGAACCATCATTTCGAGCGGAGATGTCGGGCTTGACGGAAGAAAAAAGAAAGATGCCGTCTATCCTTTAGGAAACAACCACGGCGGTATCGCCAAGGTTTTAGATGACTACTATATCTTCTATCACCGGCACACCAACTTCACCAATACCGACAGACAGGGATTGGCGGAAAAGATCAAGATTGAAAAAGACGGTTCCATAAAGCAGGTTGAGACTACTTCCTGCGGATTGAATAACGGACCTCTACTGGGCAAAGGAATCTATCCTGCCTCAATCTGCTCTTCTCTCATACCAAAAGAAGGCAATGTCTTCTACCCCTTCTTTAAGCTGTGGTTCAAGAAAAAAACCAAGACCTATATCACTCAATACGGAAAAGACTCCGACTTTAAAGAGACTCAGTTCATCGCCAATGTCAAAAACGGCTGTCTTATCGGATATAAATACTTTGATCTGACTAACACCAGAAAAATCTCTCTTTCAATCAGTGGCAGAGGAAAAGGAAAGATCAGCTTAGGTTTCTCAGAAAAAGGCAAGACGGAAACATCCGCTTTCTTCTGTTCTTCTTCAAAGAGCCAGACAAAAGTATCCTTTGAGATCAAAGGCCGAAAAGACCGCGAAAGTCTTTATTTCTTCTTTGATATCAAAGGCAAAATAAATGTCTTTGACGTCGGATTTGAATAGAAATGATACTTATGTATAGAAAGAACAGTTATGTTTCTATACAATAATACTCATACGCAAGAGAATGAACGCAATCGCATTAGTCGAAGACGATGACAAAGCTGTCGCTATCTGTAAATCATATCTATCACGCTATCAAAAAGAAACAGGTGAATCTTTCAAGCTGTTACGTTTCAGTGACGGAGCAGCTTTTTTCAAAGAATATAAAAGCATCTACGACGTAGTTTTCATGGATATCGAAATGCCTAATCTCGATGGATTGGAAGCTTCAAAAAGACTACGATCAATCGACTCTTTTGTTCCCTTAGTCTTCATGACCAACATGGCTCAGTATGCCATCAAGGGCTATGAGGTCAATGCGCTTGACTATATCGTAAAACCAGTCGGATATTTCACATTTATCGCCAAGCTCAGCAAAGCCATGGCCTATAAGAAAAAATACGCCGACCGCGAAGTCACCATCTATAAAAGAGATGGCATGATAAGACTTGAGACCTCACAGATCTATTACATCGAAGTCATGAATCACTCTCTTATCTATCACACTGACAAGGGTGATATCGAAGCGACAGGTTCTTTGTCAAAAGCAGAGGAGACACTTAAGAAAAACCATTTCTCCCGCTGCAATAACTGTTATCTGATCAATCTATTCTATGTGACTGCCGTCAAGGAAGAAGAAGTGGTAGTCAATGAAACGAGACTGAAGATATCCCGTTCAAAGAAAAAGTCTTTTCTCAATGACCTGATAGGATTCCAGGGAGGGGCTTTCTGATGGATGCTTTTTGGAATTCGTTCTTGACTCCCGTTCTCTCTTTTATGACCAGCTTCTACTCGGAGATAATGTTCGCCCAGCTTTTGTTTGTCTTAGTCTTTGGCAAAAGAAAGTATTTCTATATTCCTCTGCTTTGCTGGGTAGCCTTAGACATCGGTTTTTTCTTCATTCCCAACTTCTATTCCTCTCAAGGTCCGTTAACTGTGGGCGGCTGGTTCAACTTCTCTTTCCTGCTCTGTCTGATTTTTTCATCTCTTTTCTTCTTTCTGACCAGTCGGATTTCCTTTAAAGAGGTTCTCTTCTATACCTCTTCTGCCTATGCAGTCCAAAACCTATCTCATAACCTCACTCTTTTGATCATCAGTGAAGCTGGCTTTACCTATCGTGTCAAATATGCCCTATTGATAGAGCTTGGCATCATGGCAGTCCTCTATACAATCTTCTATTTTGTCTTTGTGGTCAGAATCAAAAAAGGAAAAGACACTGCCGTCAACAATATCTATGTCATATTGATTTCCTTTGGAACCTTCTTGCTGACTTATGTCATGTCGATGCTTCTTCTTCCCAGCAACACCAATAACGCCATCGCCCTTATCTATGCGTCTTTATGCTGTTTCTTCCTTCTCTCTATCCAGTTCTTTTTCTTTGACAAAAGCCGCATGCAGAGAGAAAAAGAAACCTTTGAACGTCTCTACAACAGCGAGAAAAGACAATATGATCAATGGAAGACCAATATCGATGTCATCAACATCAAATGCCATGACCTGAAGAATCAGATTTCCTCTCTTCGAAGTCTTGATGATTCTGAGACCAAGGAGAAAAGCCTGACTGAGATTGAAAAATCAATCATGCTCTATGATCAGGTAGCTAAGACTGGCAATGAGACTCTGGACGTAGTTCTGACTGAGAAATCCCTCTACTGCGAAAAGAACAACATCAAACTGAGTTATATTGTCGATGCTCCAAACTTATCGCTTCTGAAGATGGAGGATATGGATATCTGTTCTCTCTTTGGCAACGCCCTCGATAATGCCATCGAGGAGGAAATAAAGATTCCCGACTTAGAAAAGAGAATCATCTCCCTGAAAGTCTTCTCTAAAGGAGAAATGCTCTATCTTCATTTCGACAACTACTGTCAGAAAGATGTCGCTATCAAAGACGGCCTGCCGATCACGACTAAAGAAGACAAGCGCTTCCATGGATTCGGTCTGCGTAGCATGGAGATGATAGCTGAGAAGTATCATGGCAGGATGTTAGTCTCTTCAAAAAGCAACGTCTTCAGCCTTGATTTCTGGTTTCCGCTGAAAAACGACTGATTTGTTCTGTTTTATCTGATTTTAGAGCACCTGGAAGCAGGTGCTCTTTTTAATCTTTATTATTCTTTTGCACCTCGTCATCATATTTAAAATGTAAGGGCTTTTGTAAGTTACGAATTGAGTCTTACCCGCTACGAACTTGCCATAGAGTCAAAATAAAAATAAAGGTTAAATGGTAATCAATAATAGGGTGAAATATTCCCTATGGGGAGGATTCATATGGAAGAAGAGATGAAAAAGAAGAAAAAGAAGATGTCGACAAAGAAAAACATAGCTATCTTTACTCCGGTCTTATTAGTTTTGACAGGTGCGATGATTGCCTTGACTTGTGTCGCCAACGTCTACTCCAGCGCCTTAGACACCTACTTAGGAAGAGGAAACAAAGTCATCAACAACACCGATTCTTCTTCGACTTGGAACACCAAGTACTACGAAAACAAATTCACATCCACAGGCGGTGACACTGGTTCTCAGGCCGCTGCTGCCAAAGTCGCCAAAAGCATCGCCGATGAAGGAACTGTCGTTTTAAAGAATAACGGCGCTCTGCCTCTGGCCAAAGAAAGCAATGTCGCTCCTTTTGGCTATCGCTACATGAATCCTTTCTATGGCGGATCAGGATCAGGAAATGTCGTCACTACTGACGCTTATGTCGTCTCTCCTGAGAAAGCCCTGGACAGCAATTTCAACGTCGCCAACACTTTTGAAGGAGTCAGCGGTACGACTGATGTCAGAAAATACTACTATGACACCACGGCCGGAAACGATGTTCTCTATTACTTCGATTGGACTAACACCTATAACGGATCTGATCAGAGTATCTATGAATTCGACAAATCTGTTTATAAGACTTCCAACATCACTTCTTCTGCCACAACCGGTATTGTCTTCTTAGGAAGATCAGGAGGAGAGAACAATGATCTCTTCTCTATTCCTTATAACAAAGTCGGAAATGTCCAGGCTTCAGCTGCCGGAACAGCAGCAGCTGGTATCAGCAAGGTCAGAGATGCTGAATCGACTGATAAAGTCAAACACGCCCTCGACTTGATGCCTGAAGAAGAGGAGACTTTGCAGCTTGCCAAAACAAACTGCGACAAAGTAGTCGTTGTCATCAACTCCTCCAATGCCATGGAATTAGGAAGTCTTGCTGACGACACTGATATCGATGCCATCATCTGGGTCGGCGGTCCTGGTGCCAAGGGATTCCAGTCCATGAGTGACATTCTGGCTGGAGAAGTCAATCCTTCAGGAAAGACTGTCGATGTCTTTGTCCGCGATGTCAAAGAAGATCCCACTTATAAGAACATCGGCGATGTCGATGGTTTTGCCTACACCAACACCAACGGCTTAGCTCCGATGGGCGGAAAGCAGTATTCTGATTCCAGAAAAGCCTCTAATCCCTTCGAATACATCGAATACGAAGAAGGCGTTTATATGGGATACAAATACTATGAGACTGCCTATGACACCAAATTATCCGATTTCAGTTATGGTGAATTGAACGCTGATGGTTCAACTAAGACCGAAGGACAGGTCGTCTATCCTTTCGGATATGGTCTTTCTTATACTACCTTCAAGAAAGAAATAACTTCCTTTAAAGGAAATGAAAACGAAGTGACTGTAGAAGTCAAAGTAACCAACACCGGAAACGTAGCCGGAAAGGATGTTGCCCAGATCTATTACACTGCCCCTTATACCGATTTAGACAAAGAGCTCGGTGTTGAAAAACCGACTGCCTTATTAGCCGCTTTTGAAAAGACAAAGGTTCTCGCTCCCAATGAAAGTGAAATTCTCAAGCTGAAGTTTGACACTGATGATATGGCTTCCTATAGTTACAAGCATGAAAACAGCGATAAAACCAAGGGCTGCTATATGCTCGATAAGGGAACCTATCATATCTCCTTACGTAATAACAGTCACGACGTAGTTCAAGATGAGACATTCGATATAGGTTCCACAATCTATTTTGATAATGACAATCCCCGTCAATCGGAAAAGGATGCTCAGTCTGCCTTAGATGATAACGGCAATGCCACAAGTGTTCCTGCCAAAGCCAAAGCCGATACCAAGGCTACTTTTGAAGCTGCCACCAACAATTTTGAAGAAAGCACTAAGTATATGACTGATTCCTCCTTAGTCGAAAGACTGACCAGAGGAAAAGACAACGGACTTGCAGTCTCCAATCTCGTCGCCGGAAAGAAAGAAAAAGAAGCACCTAACTGGGTAGTTGAAAACCTCCAGGAATTCGATGTCGCCACTGACACTGAGTTAGGCAATGTCGAAGGAAGCAAAGTCTATCACGCCGAAGATCCGCTCTCTTCTAAAACCAATAATCAGTCCATAACCAATTTCCGCGGAGTCGATTACTTTGATCCTCTCTGGGATGAATTGCTCAATCAGATCGATTATTCTTCATCTGAGCTTCTGACTCTGATGTTCAAAGATCAGTACTGCATCTCTCCTCTTTCTTCAATCGGTCTATCAGCATCAAAGTCACTTGACGGCCCTCAGGGACTCACGATAAATTCCGCTTTCGGAGCTACCGATTTATCTACCTGTGCCTGGCCGACTGAGCCGATTGTCGCTGCCACTTTCAATCTCGACTTGGCTTATGCCTACGGCGATGCCGTCGGTCAGGAATGTCTGACTATCGGTAATACCGGCTGGTATGCACCAGGATGTGACACTCACAGAACCGCATTCTCTGGACGTAACTTCGAATACTATTCAGAAGACGGTGTCTTAGCCGGCAAGATGTGTGCCGCTGTCACTTCCGGTGCCGGAAATCAGGGCGTCACCTGCTATGTCAAACACTTCGCCTTAAATGACAATGAGACCAATCGTGCCAATATCTGTGTCTGGGCTGATGAACAGACTATGAGAGAAATCTATCTGAAACCTTTTGAAATCTATGTCAAGGAATCCCGTATGACCATCGACTATATCGCTGACGGAGAGGGCAATCACAAACAAAAGGTTGTCCGCGGAGCCACCGGTATGATGACAAGCTACAACTACGTCGGTACTACCTTCTCCTCTGGAAGCTATAGTTTAGTCACTAAGACTTTAAGAGACGAATGGGGCTTCCAGGGCGCTGTCATCTCCGATATGTCAGGTGGCAGTGCCAAGCGCCGTGACCAGACTATGCGTTCCGGCAATGACTACATCCTCTACTTCATGCAGGTCAATGCCACCGATACTACCTCATCCTCTGCTAAATGGGCTATGAGAAACAGTGTTCACCATATCGCTTATGCCCTCGCTAACTCTAACTGGATGAATGAAGTGGCACCAGGTGCCATTGTCACCTATACCACCTCTCCTTGGAGAATCGGTCTGACAACTGCCTCAGTCATCGTCTATGTCTTTGTCGCCGGCTTTGCAGCCTGGATGGTAATACGTGCCTTCAAGGCTAAAAAAGACCCGGAAAACTATAATAACTAGGCAATAGTTTTCCAAGTCAGATATCGTTTAGACCAAGAGACCTGAGTCACTCAGGTCTCTCTTTGTATGAAACGGAAGTATTCCCATAAACAAAGACTCTTTTTGAAGTTACTCACCTTAATTAATCGTATAATAGAGATGAAAAATAGAAGGAGAAAAATAATGGTATTATTTATCGACACCGCTAACATCGGTGAAATCAAAGAAGCTTCGAAGTACGGCTATGTAAAGGGAGTTACGACTAACCCCTCTCTCATCGCCAAAGAAGGCATGAGTCAGAAACAGATCATCTCTCAGATTGTAAAGCTCATCGATGGCCCGATTTCCGCTGAAGTCACTGCCTGTGACTTTGAAGGCATGATCAAGCAGGGCGAAGAACTCTATCAGATTGACCCTAAGCATATCGTCATCAAATTGCCGATTACCAATGACGGCTTAGAAGCCTGCAAGTATCTGACTGATAAAGGCATTCCCACTAATCTGACTCTCTGCTTCTCAGTCTCACAGGCTCTCTTAGCCATGGAAAACAATGCTACCTATGTCTCGCCTTTCTTAGGAAGACTTGATGATAACGGCTGGGATTCCAAGAAACTCATTGAAGACTTAGTCACACTGAAAGAGAAAAACGGATATAAAACCAAGATCATCTGTGCTTCCATCCGTTCGACAAAGCACGTCGAAGACTGTGCCTTGGCCGGTGCCGATATCGCGACTATCCCCTTTAAGGTCATAACCAAACTCGTTCATCATCCTCTGACCGACAACGGACTTATCACCTTTGCCGAAGCCGCCGAAAAAACCGCTGAACTTCCTCAGGATAAGTATAC
>DHDT01000004.1:48762-78956 GCA_002399505.1 Caryophanales bacterium UBA4869
CTGAACTTCCTCAGGATAAGTAATTATCAATAATAAACAACTCCTGTTTCTCACAGGAGTTTTTATATGGTTAACAATACTTGAAATATTCCTGTTAAAATATAGAAGTGAGGAAATAATATGAAGACACTTAAAGTAATAGTCAAAGACAAGAATACACTGATTTTAGATGAGGACGGATTAAAAGGCGATGAAATCGATCTGACCTCAGTAGCCAAAATCGATTTTACCAGTATCGATGCTGCAATAAAGCAGGGCACAGATAACGTCTACCTCAGAAAGCTAGAGGAAGCAAAGAAAGTCATTGAAAACCAATATGTTTTGGAAACTAAAAACAAAGACATTGAAAACAGCAGCAGAATCAAAGAATTCCAGCTTCAGCTAGAGCAGCTTAAAAAAGACAATGAAAATGCCCTCAAAAACAAAGAGCAGGAAGTTATGCTCTCTTATACAGATAAAGTCGACGAATTAAAGAAACAGCTTGAGAATTTCCAAGTACAAAAAGAACTGGACTTGCAGAAGCTCAAGATCAAAAATGACGATGAAAAAAGAAATGAACTAGACGAGAAAGACAAAAAGATCTCAGAGCTTTCCAAGCAGAACGAATTCCTCCAGAAATCAAAGGAAACCGAAATCGAAAATGTCCGTCTCAAAACCAACAGCGAAAACGACAAGACTATTCAGGAGCTCAAAGACAAGCTTCATGAAAGCGAAGAGAAGTACAGTGCCCTCCAACGTCAGAAAGGTGCTTTGAATATCAAACAGACCGGTGAAGACTTAGAAGCCTGGTGCAACAAAGAAGCCGAATCCTATATGCAGAACGGATTAGATAACTGCACTTGGGAAAAAGACAATGTAGTTGTCCGCAATGAATCCGAAGACAAGGGCTCCAAAGCCGACTACATCTTCAAAGTCTATGCAGATAAGGAAACTGTCGGACAGGAAAAATCATTATTGGCCTCAGTCTGTATGGATATGAAGGACGAGAATCCCGATTCCACAAATAAGAAGACCAATGCCTTCTACTATAAGAAGCTAGATGAAAACAGAACCAAGAAGAACTGCCGTTATGCCGTCTTAGTCTCCAACCTCGAAATGGACAAACCCAATGACATTCCGATAATGAAGGTACGCGAATTCAAGGATATGTATGTGGTAAGACCAGCCTATATGATGACCTTCCTGAATATGATCGTCTCCTTGACTAAAAGGTTCAGTGAACTGATCCTCAAGGGCATCAAAGAAGAAATCAATCTTCAGAAACAGGAAGAACTGTTAAATCAGTTTGATTATCTTAAGACAACCTATCTAGATAAACCTCTTCTGTCCCTTCAGGATAGTGTCAAGAGTATTCAAGACAAAACAGAAAGCATCACAAAGGCGGCCGTCAGCATCAAGGAAACCTGTGATAAAATCGAGAAATCCTATATCGACAGCATCACTGACAAGCTGAGCAAGTTTGAAATCAAACTTAGTACATCCTATAGAAAGTTTGAAAAATAGAAACGAAAGAAAAGGCACCCACATCGGGTGCCTTTTCATAGTTTTATAATTTTGCTAGCTAAGCAGCTACACAGGCGAAGTCTTCTTTATAGAAGGCATTACCGCCATCTCTTCCTCCAAAGGACATGTAATCCTTGAGAGCATCTCTGATGTAGAGAAGAGAACCATCTTTTCCGCAGTCATATTGAGTGGCATTCTGTAAAGAAGATGGAAAATAAGAAGAATTATAGACAAAGTCAATAACGACTAAGTCGTAATATTTAGATGTTTCAAAAGCCAGAGAGTCACTAGTTGAAAAAGCGTAATACTTGGAAGAATGATCAGAAGTCTGTGTACCGATTAAATTAGAGACAACACTTCCTCTGACGTCCTTAAACAACTTAAGCTTGTTATCAAAAGGAGATACTTTAAACAAGTCGGTGATAGTCACATTTCCAGGATAGAGAGAATCTCTGATGCCGGCCATATTGTGAATTGCAAGCAGAGGTCTTGTGCTCTTATATCCGTAGTGAAGAACAGCTTCATTCATTCCCGTTGCGACAAAATTGCAGGCGGTCCAGTCATCGTCATATTTAGTCATCTTGTAATCGAGAGTACCTAAAGTCTCATCCGCCTGATACTGTGTTTCCTTAGTCTGAATCGTATCTAATATATTCTGATCAAGTTTGTCATCGCTGACTGCAAAATCACTGCTATTTGATTGGACATAGGCTTTTTTAATCAATCCGCCGGTATGAGTGGAAAACTTCATCTTGCAGTATCCGCGAGTATTGCTTCCGCCCTGTACATAAGGCATATTGTTAGAACCGATATTCAAGGACTGGAACATATGCGAATGACCGCCAAATATTCCGGAGATGTTGTTATCGGCAAGACTCAGTGTATTGGCAATAGATAAAGTATAACTGGAATCAGAAGCGTCATGAAGAAGGACAACGACTATATCGCAGCCTTCATCAGTCAGGCTTTTTGCTTCATTCTTTATAAGATCAATATTGCCAGAAAAAGAATAACTGCCGAGAATTCCTGAAGCTATTGAGCTTTCTTCACCGGAGCCGATAGCACCGATAACACCATATTTGACGGCTCCTTTTTGAATGACAGCAGAAGGTTTGCAGAAATCAGCCTGGTTACCTGAAGAATCTCTGATATTGCAGCCTAATAACGGGAAAGGAGAAGACTCAGACAAGCTCTTTATCTGATCGACACCCCAATCAAACTCATGATTGCCGATAGCCATAGCCTCGACACCGAGATATGAAAGAAGCTGATCAGTGAGAGGTTTCTCTTTATAAGAAAGATATCCGCCCTGCCAGGAATCACCGGCTGAGAGAATCAAAGAAGTCTCAGGGTTATAGTCAGCATCATGCTTGATAGCATAGGAAAGCTTAGCGACTCCAAGTTCTCCTTTTTTCTGACTTTCAGGCATGGATCCATGAACATCGTTGATGGAATAGACAGTCACATAATCAGGAAACTCAGCTGATGAACTAGATGAGGAACCATCAGAACCAGAAGAACCACCTGACGAAGAGGAAACTGCAGAAGATTCTTCTTTACCAGAAGAAATTGAAGAACTGCTGTCAGATGATGAAAAAGACGAGCCTCCGATATTGATCGACGGCAAAGTGCAGGAGACTAAAGAGAGCAGAAGAAGTGGAAACATAACATATTTGATACTTTTCATAATTACTTAAGCAGAACCGTGTTCTCTTTCCTATTAAACATACAATACCCGTCTCTGTTGTAGACATCAGCTCTATTATAATTGAACTCTTGAAGATTAGTGTCACAGAAGATACCGCCTGCCTCTTTGACTATCAAGTCAGGAGCACAGACATCCCATTCTTTCGTCATTTTCGTATAACGGATAGAAGCATCGACAATGCCCATCGCCAAATAGACAGCCTTCAAAGAGGCACCATAGCATTTAGTTTCTTTGATAAGAGAGGCATGTCTTTGATAGACAGCTCTTTCTTCTGGAAGTTCATGAGTCCGGCTCCCGACCATGATCAGGTCTTTGACTCGATCAGAGACATGCATCTCTTCTTCTCTTCCGTCTTCATGAACATAAAATGAGCCTTGTCCTTTTACAGCATAGGCAAAGGCACCATCGCGGGGAATTCCAATTACGGTGACAACAGGCTTATGGTCAATGACATAGGCGACATTGATGCCGAAAGAACCATCGCGGTCACAGAAATCCTGTGTCCCGTCTAAAGGATCAATGATGAAAAGCTCTCTCTTATTCAATCTTGAGAGGTCATCGGCATCTTCTTCAGACAACCAACCGATTTCATTAAAAACAGATAATTTGTTTCTGATGATCTTATCGGAAGCTATATCAGCATCAGTGGCAGGAGACTCATCGCTCTTTATTCTGATATCGAATCCATTTTTATAAATTCTCATGATCTCAAGCGAACTCTCCTGAACTGCTTTGATCATCTCTCTCAAAATAGACTCGTACATTATTTAACCTCTTCAGCCAGATTCAAAGCAGCGACAACCTTTGAAACATCGGCAAAATCAGTGAGTCTGCAGCCAGCAGCAGGAATATGTCCGCCGCCTCCAAAGGCAGTGGCGACCTTCTGAACATTCTTAGTTCCGTCGCTTCGGAGTTCAACTCTGATGACACCGTTATCCTGCTCGATGAAGAAAGCCCAGATAGGATGGCCGTCAAGCATTGAAAGCAGGTTGACCTTCCCGGAAGCATCATTCTGATCAAGACCTAAGGCCTTATAGTCTTCTTTGTGGACGACACAGTAAGTGACAAGACCGTCGAACTGGAAATTCTGGTAGATGAAAGAACGATACTTGAGATCAATAGAGCTCTGTTTATAAAGCTCACGATAGATTTCCTTGTATTTAGCACCGCTCTTGACAAGTTTGGCGGCAATTGCAAAAGTAGCCGGCTCGCTGTCAAACTGGAAACGTCCTGAATCAGTGACAAGGCCTAAATAAAGATAGGTGGCTGTCAAAGGAGAGATTTCCTTAAATCTCTTATAGAGAAGAGTGGCGATGATGAAAGTAGCACTGGGTGCCTTATCATTTCGGTAAACGGGGAAAGGCAGGATGTTGTTCTGCATATGATGATCAATGCAGACAATGCTCTTTGCCATATGGATTCTCTGATCTTCGACTCTCTCTAAGTCAGAAAGATCGACCATAAAGGCCAAGGAATTACGGATGATGTCATCGGTGACTTCATCATCCTTGCCGGCAAAGGCACCGATATAGGAAGGGTAGGTGCCAACAGAGTAGATATGCTTCTTAGGATAGTACTCCCTCAAAGCCTCTTTTAGTCCCTGCACGGATCCCAGACAGTCTCCGTCGGGGTTCTTGTGTCCGAAAACGACAATGCTGTCATTGTCTTCGACGGCTTGAAAAATTTGTTCTTCAATCTTTTCCTGTTCAGTCATGTTTATCTCCTTTTTGATAAAAAAAGCCCTGATTAGAGGGCTTAGGCAATCAACGAAAGACTAGTTGTTTTCGTCTTCGTCATCAGAACCAGAGAGATCTTTCAACTCTTCTGTTTCTTCTTCACTATCAGAGTCAGATGGTTTTTCTTCTTCATCTTCATCCATCTTGTCGATGCCTTTTTCCTTTTCGGATTCGTCTTCGTCTTCGTCATCTTCGGAATAGACATCATTCATGTCAATATGGATGTTATCGAGAAGCTCATGCTCTCTTAAGACCCAGGTATTGTTTTCCTTGATTACGAAACGTCCGTCCATTGTCAGAGCGGTATAGAACTTGGAAGCGATCTTGAGAAGCTCTTCCTCTTCGTTGATACCGAGAGTCTGACCGACAGCGAGAAGCAATTCGCCGAAAGCGACTGGGACGCTCTTCTTGCCGTTCTTTTCATAGCTGTCTTTGAGAACATCATAAGCGACATCGACATATGATTTTTTATCTGCCATAACTATCTCTCCTTTAAGTTATCTAATAATATATATTTAAGAGTCTTCTAAAGTATACTCTTAACCGCGGTTTTTATAAAGAGAAAACTAATTCTCTTTAGCCGTAGAAGAATCAGAGGCATCTTCTTTGACTTTGTCGTCGCTAGTCATTCTCTCAGGAGCACTGACGGCGATGAGATCCAAAGCGTCGGCTAAGACGACTTTGCAGGCTTCGACCAAACCTAATCTCTGCCTGGACAAATCAACATCAGAATCATCTAAAACACGGCACTTAGAATAAAATTCATTGATAAGCATAGCAAGAGAGTGGACATAATTGGTGATCTTATAAGGCTCATTCTCATAAGTTGCGGTTTTGATGACAGTGGGGAAATCCTTCATGGCGATGAGAAGATTCTTCTCAGGCTCAGAAGAAAGGCGGTCTGCCTTATAGTCGACAGGATAGAAGGCTTTTCCGTTATTCATGATTCCGCAGAGTCTGGCATGAGTATACTGAGCATAATAGACAGGATTCTCAGAACCGAGTTTCTTAGCTAAGTCGATATCGAAATCGAGATGGGAATTGGCAGAACGAGAGACGAAGAAATAACGGCAGCTGTCAACACCGACTTCGTCCATGAGTTCCTTCATCGAAATAGCATTGCCGGTTCTCTTGGACATCTTGAATTCTTCTCCGTCCTTAAAAAGACGTACCATCTGAACCAAAGCCACCTGAACAGAATCAGGATTATATCCCAAGTCTTTGACGGCGGACTTTAAGCGGGTGACATAGCCGTGGTGGTCAGCTCCGAAAAGATCGACTACCAAATCAAAGCCACGGGAGAACTTATCAGCATGATAGGCGATATCCGGTAAAAGATAGGTATAAGAACCATCGGACTTGATAAGAACACGGTCCTTGTCGTCTCCGTCCTTCTTGGTATCGAGGAAAGTAGCTTCGTCTTGAACATAGCAATAAGGTTTGAGACGTTCCAGTACTTTTTCGACATCCCCGCGGTTGCGGATAGCTTTTTCAGAAGTATAGACATCCTGATCAACACGGAACTCGTGTAAATCTTCTTTGATTCTCTCAAGAAGATTGTCAGAACCATACTTTTTAAAGAACTCGAGATTGCTTTCAGGATCCTTTAAATATTTGTCGCCGACTTCTTCTTTGAGCTTGATGGCTAATTCAGTGATTTCCTCACCGTGATATCCGTCTTCCGGGAAGGTGCATTCCTGACCGAACTGCTCCTTGTATCTGGCGATAAGGGAAAGACCCAAATTGTTGATCTGGTTTCCGGCATCGTTGATGTAATACTCACGGGTGACATCATAACCCGACTTTTTATAAAGTCTGGCAATACAGTCTCCTAAAGCGGCACCGCGGGCATGACCTAAATGAAGAAGGCCAGTCGGATTAGCAGAGACGTATTCGACATCTACTTTCTTGCCTTTGCCGATATCGAGATTTCCGTAGTTTTCTTTTTCGTCGATGATTTTCTTGATGATGCTTCCAAGTTCATCCTGCTTCAGGAAGAAATTCAAAAAGCCCGGCATGCAGGCCTCAGCCTTGTCAACGCCGTCAAGCTTAAAAGAAGAGGCAATCTTAGTCGCTAAGTCGATAGGCTTCATCCCTAGGGCTTTGGCTTTTCTAAGTGCGATGTTAGTCGCATAATCGCCGTGTTCTCTCTTATCAGAGGCAGTGAGGATGATTTCCTCGTCCTTGACTTCAACTCCCAGATTGGAAAAGAACTTTTCAATCTCGGTCTTTATCTGTTTTTCTATATCCATAGAGCAATCCTCAGTCTTTCTTTATCAATACTTCAGCGAGTACTTCAAGCGCCTTTCCTTCTCCGACTTCTCCGACTCCTTCTTTGGTGTTGGCGTGAACGGCAATCCTATCTTCATCCAAAGACAGAAGATGAGAGAGACTGGTTTTTATCAGTCCCTTATAGTCTTTGATTTTTGGTCTTTGAAGAATGACAGCGACTGCCACATTGCCAAGCTGATAGCCTTTTTCATTCATCTTTTCCAGAGCCAGAGAGAGAATCTTCTTTGAATCGAGATTCAAAGTAGACTGAAGGTTATCAGGAAAATAAGTGCCGATGTCTTCTAATCCTAAAGAAGAGAAAATAGCCTGACTCAGGGCATGGAGAACAATATCGCCGTCAGAATGGGCATCTATCGCAACAGTGCTAGGAACTAAGACACCTCCTAAAAGAAGATGGTTTCCTTCTTTTAGACGGTGTATATCATATCCTAAGCCTGTTCTGATATCCATAATAATCTCTTTACTTCTTAGCAGCGGCTGAGCGGATGAAAAGACAGTCTCCGTCTTTGACGAGATAGTCTTTTCCGACAGTCATGTATTTGCCAGCTGATTTGACAGCTTCTTCACTGCCTAAGGCATGAATGTCATCATAAGCATAGACTTCGGCTTTCAAAAAGAACTTCTGGAAATCAGAATGAATGACACCGGCGCATTCGGGGGCCGTCATACCATCGTGGAAAGTCCAGGCCCGGACTTCATCAGGGCCGTCAGTGAAGAAAGTGCGGAGTCCTAAAATGTGATAGGCAGCCATCGTGATCTTATCAAGACCAGTAAGAGATGTACCTAAAGATTCGAGATAATCTGTTCTATCCTGAGGTGACACTCTTGAAAGCTCCTCTTCAAGTCGGGCACAGACAGGAATGCATTCGGCATGATTAGCCTTAGCATACATAGTCAAGGCGGCAAAATAGGGATTCTTGCTAGGGTCAGCGTATGATTCCTCATCGACGTTGCCGACATAGATAATCGGTTTGTTGGTGATGAGATTGAAATCGTGGACAAAAGGCTTTTCTTCGGTAGTCAGTTCAACATCAGATGCCATCTTTTCGTTTTTCAGTCCTTCTAAAAGCTTCTTTATGGCACCGACTTCAGCAAGACCGTTCTTGTCTTTTGTCATCGTGGCCTTGCGTTCAATACGTTCAAGACGGTTTTCAAGGACAGAGATATCACTTAAGATAAGTTCAAGATTGACTTCAGTGGCATCGGCGACCGGATCGACTTTTCTTCCGTTATAGGCGATGATGTCAGAATCGTCAAAGCAGCGAACAACATGAATGATGCTGTCGGTATTGCGGATGTTTCCTAAAAACTGGTTGCCGAGTCCTTCGCCTTTTGAAGCGCCTTTGACAAGACCGGCAATATCAGTAAATTCAAAAGTAGCTCTCACCTGTTTTTTAGGAGAGAAGATTCTTACTAATTCTTCAAAGCGGGGATCCTTTACTTCGACTACTCCGGTGTTGGGATTGATAGTGGCGAAAGGATAATTCTCAGCTAAGACATTGGAATTAGTGATGGCGTTGAAGAGAGTGGATTTTCCTACGTTAGGAAGACCGACGATACCAGCAGTTAAACTCATTTGTATGACGCTTTCTATAGACAGGCGGATAAATAAAAAGACCGTGTCTAAAACTACACGCTTAATTATAGTAAATATATAAACATATTCAAATACTAAATGTAATTAGAAGAGCTTCTTCTTATCAGGCATTATAGGTGACGACGATAGTGGCATTGGCTGAAGGAAGAACATTGCCTAAAACAGAAGTGGTATTGTCAGCATTAAGAACAGCTAAGGAAGAAACAGTCTTGGTGCCAATATTCAGAAGACTGACGATTTCATCATAGACTGATGAAGTCGAACCATTTGGCAAAACCATATATTTCAAGGAATTGGAATCAGTTCCGTTAATGATGGTCACCTTATCGCTTTGAACAAAGCTCAGAATAACACCCTTAGTGTATTTTCGGTAGATATTCAAAGAAGGCGCCGAAGTAAAGGAAGAATCTCCGCTCAAAGGAAGAATGATATCAAGACTAAGAGCAGCATCGCTATAAAGGCCGTTATAAAGATAGGTGTCCTCGCCTTCGACAAGGTTTTCCTTTAAATCGGCAAACGAAGAATAATCAACTGTGTCCCCAATGCCAAAATAGGAGACTTTGTCTATAGCCTGACTGACATCAGTAAAGGCAGAGCCATCGTCTTTCAAGGTCTTCAACGTAATTACCATCTTATAATTGATCTGCAAATACAGATTCATGGATTTATCAGGCATCATCGTCTTAGTGTAGGCGGTATAAACATCAGTATCAGCCGCCTTGGTCTTAAAGATATTGGCCTCAAGAGAAGTACCAGTCAAAGTTCCCTTGAAGTTTTCAAGAAGAGCAGAGATATCAGTTCCGGCCTTCTTCTGAATGAGAACATCAGAGATTTTCTCACCGGTATATGAGGCAGGATATAAACCTTTGAGAGTTAGAGTAGGGTAATCCGAATACTGTGCAATCAACGTTATATTGTTACTCGGAAGTTTAGTTTTGGCAAAATCAAAGGCATTCCCCTCTAAATTAAAACCGATAAAATCGCTGTTATCCTTTGCGGGAGTGTGAGCGGTGAGGAATTCATCACCTAAGATATCGTCAGAATAATGAGTAGAGACAAAAGTAGTTTCACCGCTGAGGTTTCCGCCATTATAGTCTAAAGTGACACTGACCTTGCTGTTCCATTTCATATAGAGACTGAGATCTTTGTTTCCGACAGAGGAATTGAGATAGAAAGGTTTTTTGAATTCAGTATCAAGAAATAGACCTGCTAATCTCTTTGTCTTTTCAGACTTGTTAGGATAATAGATATCTTCAGAAGAAGAGAGGTCGATATTAATCGCCGTCTTGATGCATTTGATCAAATCAGCAGAGATATTGTCGCCGTCTTTTTCCGTCTGGAAAACAGCGGGTTCTACTCCTTCGAGATTGAAGTTGACAGTAATTTTCGGATCTTCCTCAAAGAAAGCGTAAAGAGTAAAAGTCTCCCCAGAAGCCAGAAGAGGGAAAGCCATTCCATCAGTTCCAAAAGACTTATCAAACTGATAAATACCGTCAGCACCCGTGGAATCAAGGGAATAATGAATAGTGCCATCGGTTTCCTGAGTCTTGGCTAAGGGTTTAGTCGTATACCAATAACTGAAATTGAGATGGGTGCCAGTAGCAGTAGGAAGATAATCGGTGGAATCAATGGTTTTGGTGGCGTATCCATTTAAAACCGATTCGGAGAAATTAGTCGCTCCCTGTTTCGGGGCGACAATAGCTCCTTCTCTGTCTTTGGCAACGCCTAAATCAAAATTGATCTGAACCAAAGGCTCAAAATAAGCATAGAAAATATCATTTCCATAGGGATAATGGTAATAAGAATTTCCGTCATCAGCCAAGATCTTATTGACAACCCGGTAAGCACCGGAATTGTTCTTTTCTCTCCAGCCGACAAAATAATAACCGCTTTTTACGGGATCAGGAATAACCGTCGTGATCGGATCACCGGCTTTTCCCTGCAGATAAGTGGTAGAAAAAGACTCATCATTGAAAGAACCGCCATTCAGTTCGAAATCAATACGTCCGACTGAATATTGATTGCAGCTGAAAAGTGAAAAGACAAGAAGACTAGATAAGACACCACCAAAGTTTTTTCCTTTTTTCATATTTTTATTATACCAAATCCCATTATTTTATATATACATATTATACAGAAAAGGGTTGGTGTATTAAACCAACCCCAATATATTATCTAATTAATGACGGTTGTTGTTATGGAAGTTCTTGGTCGGACGGGGACGATCAGGGCGATCGACATATCCTTCCGGCTTTTCGGTGAAGTCGCGATGGCTGGCATCGACACGTCCTTGGCTGTCGATCTCAGTGACGACTACCTTTAAGGTATCACCGACATGGCAGACATCCTCAACCTTAGTGATACGGTTCCAGCTGAGCTTGGAGATATGAACATAAGCATCAGTGCTTCCGAAGAGATTGACAAAGGCACCGGATTCGATGATACGGACGACCTTGCCGTCAAAGACCTCTCCGACAACAGCGACACGGACAATATTCTGAATGGCGTCATAAGCCTTCTGAATCATATCCTTGTGGACAGAGTAGAGAATGACACGGCCGTCATCATTGATATCGATCTTAACATCATTGTTGCAATCAGCGATGATGCCATTGATGACCTTGCCCTGAGATCCGATGACTTCTCTGATCTTCTCAGGGACGATATTGAATCTCTTCATCTTAAGAGCATAATCAGATAATTCTTTTCTGGGTTCAGGGATGGCCTTGAGCATAACAGCCAAGATCTGCTTTCTGGCCGGCTTAGACTGAGCCAAAGCCTCAGCCAAGACATCACGGGTGATACCGTGAATCTTGATATCCATCTGTAAGGCAGTGATTCCGTTAGGAGTACCGGCAACCTTGAAGTCCATATCGCCGAGATGATCTTCCATACCCTGAATATCAGTGAGGATAGTATAAGGATGGTTTCCGTCAAAAGGACCGGAAGTGATAAGACCCATGGCAATACCGGAGACGGGAGCCTTAAGCGGGACACCGGCATCCATCAAAGCCATGCAGGAAGCACAGATAGAGGCCTGAGAAGAAGAGCCATTAGACTCACAGACATCAGCGACGCAGCGGATGGTATAAGGGAATTCCTCTTCAGAGGGAATGACATAAGACAAAGCGCGTTCGCCTAAGGCACCATGACCGATTTCACGACGGCCAGGAGTACCCATACGGCCTAATTCACCGACAGAATATGGCGGGAAATTGTAGTGATGCATCCATCTCTTGGAATCATCGCCGGTAATATCATCGATGATCTGAGCATCATCCAAAGATCCTAAAGTACAGGCAGAAATAACCTGAGTCTGTCCACGGGTGAACATGGCAGAACCATGAGCTCTGGGTAAAAGATGAACCTGGGCATCGAGAGGACGGATTTCATCGATCTTACGTCCATCAGGTCTGACCTTGTCGATAGTGATAAGACGTCTGACTTCCTTACGGACGACATCTTCTAAGACTTTCTTGGCTTCATTGACAGCGATGTCATGGAGCTGCATCGTCTTATAATCTCTGGCATCGACAATATCGATGACTTCTTTTTCAATAGAATCGATGGTGTTCTGTCTTTCGAGCTTGTCGAAAATAGAGACAGCCTTGATGATACGGTTTTCAGTAGTCTCAGTCTGTCCTTCAGAAATGTGATTGCGGCATTCGGCAGCAAACTTCTCATCGATCTTGTAGATATTCAAAGCACGCTTGGTCTTGCCGATCTTGGCCGTGATTTCCTTTTCGAACTTGCAGAGAATCTTGATGGCATCATGACCGAACATCAAAGCGTCAAGCATATCTTCTTCGCTGACTTCAGCGGCACCGGCTTCAACCATATTGATGGCTTCTTCAGTACCGGCGACAGTCAGATTGATATCGGAGGCAGCAGCCTGTTCAACAGTAGGATTGATGATGAGTTCGCCGTTGACACGGCCGACATGGACACCGGCGATAGGAGTATCAAAAGGAATGTCAGAGATGCAGAGAGATAAAGAGGCGCCGAACATGGCGGCCATATCGCTGCAGGCATCAGGATCACAGCTCATGACGGTGCAGGAGATCTGTGTTTCATTGACATAACCATCGGGGAACATCGGACGGATAGGACGATCGATAAGACGGGAGATCAAAGTCTCACGGCTAGACTGACGTCCTTCTCTTCTTAAGAAAGACCCAGGAATCTTACCGGCAGCATACTGTCTCTCGAAATAGTTGACAGTAAGAGGGAAGAAATCCTGACCTAATTTTGCTTCTTTGGCTCCGCAGGCGGCACATAAGACGGCGGTGTCATCTAATCTGACAAGGCAGCTTCCATCAGCCTGTTTGGCAATTTCACCGGATTCAACTTCAAGTTTCTTTCCGAAGAAATCGAGTGTAAACACTTCTTTTGACATTTGTTTGTCCTCTTTCCTTTAAATAATTAAATACTTGTTTATTTTAGCATAACGAAAACCATAAAGAAGAAAGAAAAAACTAATAATCGCATATATCAGTAAGATAGATGTCTAAAAGGGGACCTGGTTTCTTCTTCAATCCTGTTTTTTATACTTCGCGTATACTTTCTTATAATAGTCTTTCCAAAGGAGATAGACGTTTTCTCTCGAGTACTTTTCTGACATCATTTCTGAAAGGACACTGGCTTTTTTATAATAGTCTTTATCAGAAGCAAGTTTTCTTAGGATAAGAGAGAATCCTTCATTGTCATCGGCTTTAAGATAATCCCCGACTAAAATATCCTTGTAAAGACTAAGATCTCGGACAATATAGGGATTTGAGATATTGCAGTTTTCAAGCAAAGCCATCGGAAAGAGCTCATTATAAGAAGGAAGAAGAAAGCAGTCACAGGCATTATAGATTTCATTCATCTCTTTTCGGGTTCTGATTCCCAAGAATGAAAGATTATCTCTTTTAGTCTCCATCTCCTTTTTCAGTTCACGGTAACCGTCGGTTATGTTCTTAAAGGAAAAACCGCCAGCCCAGACAAAGTACATATCAGGATTTTTCTTGCTGATATCGATAAAATCCAGGATTCCTTTTCTCGTCTGCACCTGTCCGACTCCTAAGACGACAAATTTATCTTTAGGTAACTGATATTTTTCTCGGTATTCTTCTTTTTTTTCTTCTGAAGTCTGATAAAAATCTTCTTTGGAAACGAAATTGGGAATATATGTTATCCTTTCTCTCTCGATTCCAAATCCGACTAAAGCATCTATGAAACTGGGATTTACAACAACTATTTCCTTCGCTCTCTGATAAAAAGCTGTGACATATTTTTTAAAAAGCCGAAAGGCCCACTTGGGAAGCTTTATTGATCCTTCTAATGTATCAGGAAGAAAATGAACAAAACAGATAGAGTTCCTCTTCTTCAGTATCCGATAATACTGAGGATTGACGGAATGAACATGATATAGATCATATTTACCGGAATGCTTATTCAGAAAAACTTCGAAATCATCTTTCCCTAATTCTTCAATGAGTCTTTTCTGTTCAATGAAAACACTTCCGACTCCCTGAGCCGGGGCACTAGTCGCCTTGGAAAGCATATCTATCTTCAGTTTTCTGTTTTCTGCCATGATGAGACAATTATAAGACTTCAAACAAAGTTTTTCATTATTATCCTAAACATAGAAGAATCAGAAAAAACACTGATTATTGTCAATTATATGATGTCAATTGAGTATGCCTGATGTCGCTTTTGTTTTATAATGCTAACTATCGAGGTTAAGACAATGAGTAAAGAAATCAAAGAACTATACGATATGTTGACAGGAATAGAGCTTTTCAATCACGCGTCACAGATAATCAGCTACGATATGGAGACCGCTGCTCCGGAAGGCGGAATGGAAGAAGACGGAAGAGATATGTCCTTCTTCTCCAACCAAGCTTATAAGATTGAAAAAAGCAAAGAATTCATTTCAATAGTCAACAAACTCTATGAGAAAGAATATTCAGAACTGAGTATCTATGATCAAAGACTTGTCAAAGAGCTTCACAAAACCATCAGAGACAGTGAGAATATCACTCCCGAAGACAACATGAGAGCTTCAGAGTTATTCAACAAAGCCTATATGGTCTGGGCAAAAGCCAAAGAAGACAACGATTATTCCGAATACTCCCCTACTTTAGAAGAAGTCTTCAAAATGGAGAAGAAGCTTCTTCTTTTAAGACCGGACTGTGACCAGAAGAATCTCTACAATACCCTCTTTTCCGACTATGAAGAGGGATTCACTTCTTCTGACTTAGACAAGTTCTTTGATGAACTTGAAAAAGGAATCAAACCCCTTTTAGAGAAAGTCAGAAACTCCACCTACATACCCCGTCACGATTTCCTCAAAAGATTAGTGCCTATCTCCAAACAGGAACAGTTCACGACTGAGATACTGAAGTTCAACGGTTTTGATTTCAAAAGAGGATCAGTATCGACTACCATTCATCCTTTCACATCTCAGCTTGGTCAAAACGATGTGAGAGTTACAACTCATTATTATGAAAACAACTTTATTTCCAATATGTATTCTGTCATTCATGAAGGCGGTCATGCTCTCTTCGGTCAGAATATTCCTGACGAAGTGTTTTCTCATCACTTAGGAGAGAGTTTCCTTTCCATGGCCAAACATGAATCGGTCTCCCGCTTCTATGAAAACATCATCGGAAGAAACAAAAACTACATCCATGCCATCTATCCTAGTTTCATGAAGATCTTCAAGGAAGAGATGGGTGATGTCAGCGAGAATGATTTCTATGAGGGAGTCAACTATGTCGATCTGGACAATCCTCTGAGAACTGAGGCTGATGAGCTCACTTATTCTCTTCACATCATCATCCGTTATCGCCTCGAGAGAGAAATCATGAACAATAAGGCTGATTTCAAGAATCTCAATCAGGAATGGAATAGGCTCTATAAGGAAATACTTGGCGTTGACAACAAGGATGACAGAACCGGTATTCTCCAGGATGTTCATTGGACAAGCGGATTTGGATACTTCCCCACCTACGCCTTAGGTAATGCCCTCAACTGCATCTATGTCAAGAAGTTAGATAAAGACATCGGATTTGAAACCACTGTCAGAGAAGGAAGAATGAACGATATTCTGTCTTGGATGAAAGAAAATGTCTTCAAGGATGCCGCCCTTCTTGATACTAAAGACTGGATTAAGAAAATCACCGGGGAAGAATTCTCTGCCAAACCGTATATTGACTATCTGACAGAGAAATACACAGAAATCTATCACCTTTGATAAGTAGAAGACAAAAGAGAACATCCATCTTCACTTATGCCTTTTCTCTTTCTAAATGAAGATAATCAGATATAATATCAGTAGTTTGATTTTCAAAGAAAGGACAACCCATAATGATTCAACATTTTAATGGAAAATTTGACAAATTCGATCAAGTGAAGATTGAGACCCCCAATAAAGAAGAAATCATCGCTGCCATTGACGAAATCGACAAGAGACTCACCGGTGCCAAGAACAAAGACGAAGCTATCAAGGCCGTAAAGGACTACTTCACTCTTTCAGATGATATCGGAACTGTCTTCAACCTCGTCGGAATAAGACACAATATCGACACCAGAAACGAAGAGTATAGCAAGCTCAATGATCTCATCGATCTTATCGGTCCTGAAATCAGTGAGGCCTCCAACAAAGTCGACAACGACCTCTATAATTCAAAGTACCGCAAGGATTTAGAAGACAAATTTGGAAAGCTGCTCTTTGAAGAGACTGCTTTATCGATGAAGACCTTCTCTCCGGAAATCGTTCCCATGCTCATCGAAGAGAACAAGTTAGTCTCCGAATACATCAATCTGATGGCAGGTGCTCTAATCGATTATGAAGGAAAGAAGCTTTCTATCCCTCAGATGGGAAAATATACTTCTAGCTCCGATAGAAAAGTAAGAGCGGAAGCCAATAAGCTAGTCTGGGCCTTCTATGCTGAAAACGACAAAAAAATCGGCGATATCTATGACCGCATGGTCAAAGTCAGAACCAAGATTGCCAAGACTCTCGGATACGATAATTTCCTGCAGTTAGCCTATGACAGAATGGGAAGACTTGATTGGACTCCTAAAGATGCTTCTTCCTACAGACAGAAGATTTTAGATTATATCGTTCCCCTTTCTGAAAATATCTGCAAGGCCCAGAAGGAAAGACTTGGCTTTGGAAAAGATACCAAATACTACGATTACGCGATCTTCTATAAGTCTGGCAATCCGACTCCCAAAGGAAAACCTGAGGAACTTGTCGCTGCCGCTCAGAAGATGTATGCCGAGTTATCCCCTATCACTGAGAAGTACTTTGATTTCATGGTCGAACACAACTGCTTAGATCTAGTTGCAAAGCCTGGCAAAGCCGGTGGCGGATTCATGTGCTATGTCTCTGGTCTTAAGACCTCCTTCATCTTCGCCAACTTCAACGGAACCGGTGCCGATGTCGATACTCTGACCCATGAATTCGGTCATTCATTACAGGGATTCTTAGGTGGAGATCAGGAAGTCCCCGCTTATCGAAATCCCGGTATGGAGTGCTGTGAAATGCATTCCATGTCCATGGAATACCTGACCTATCCCTGGATGAAGTACTTCTTCAAACAGGATACTGACAAATACAAGTATCAGCACCTCTGCGATGCCATCACCTTTATCCCCTATGGCTGTATTGTCGACGGTTTCCAGACTTATGTCTATGAGAATCCCGATATCACTCATGAAGAAAGAAAAGCCTATTGGAGAAAGCTTGAAAAAGCCTACTTGCCTCATAAGAACTATGCCGGCAATGAATTCCTGGAATCAGGCGGCTGGTGGATGAGACAGCATCACATCTTCGAGAATCCTCTCTATTATCTCGATTACACTATCGCTCAGGTTGTCTCTCTTGAGTTCTTCAATGAGTCCCGTGTCGATCCTAAGAAGGCCTTTGACAAATACATCGCCTTCGATAAACTGGCCGGCACTCTTCCCTTCCGTGCCCTTCTCAAGAAAGCCGATATCGCAAACCCGATGGACGGTGACACCTTAAAAGATGTCAGTCAGCAGATTATGGACTACTTAGGTCAGTTCAATCCTTCTGAATTAGATAAGTAAAAATATAGGCTACAGGAAAAATAACCTGTAGCCTATTTTATTTTTGCAGACAGACAACTTATCAAATAATATTTAAATTCTATTTATCATCATTGATCAGAAGTTCTTTTATCAAGGCGGGAAGATTGAGAACAGTCTCAAAACCGGTGATCAATAAAGAAGCTGCCCGATGGAAGAAAAAGTCTCCGAAGAGAATCGTGTCTTTTGTGCCGACAAGCTTTGGACCATAAGCTAAAAGTCCCGCCAGAAAACCAGCCAGTCCATCTCCCGAACCGGCCTTAGCCAAGGCAACAGCGCCAGTATCCGAAGAAATCTCATCTTCCCCATCAGGTGTTATCAGAATGGACTGATAACTTTTAAGAAGTATATAGACATCATGCGTCTTAGCATATTCTTTGGCTTTTTCAAGATAATCTGACGGCTCTTTGCTGACACTGTCCATTTTGAATAAAAGAGAGGCCTCTTTCAGATGGGGAGTGAGCAGAATACGGCTGCCGGTATTTTGGAGAAAACCATCTCCGTACTTAGCTAAAATAGATAGTCCCGAACCATCGATAATCATCTTCCCCTGATAGACACTGACAATCTTTTTCAAAAGCTCGTAATTGAGAGAACTTACTTCCATTCCGTTTCCGAAAAGCAGAGAGTCGTATTTTAAAACAGGAGTGATGTCTTCAATATAGAAATGTTCGAAGACATCGAGCGGAGTGACTTTGGAAGCCACGATTGGAAAAATATCGTCAGGCACTCTGATTCCTGTATATCCGTCACCGGATACTTCGGCTAATTTTGAAGCGATGACAATCGCACCCGGATAAGAAGAGCTTCCTCCTATCAAGAGGGCACGTCCGAAATCGCCTTTATTAGACTTAGGATCTCTGTCGAAGTAGAGCTTTTTAAGGCATTCGCCAAATCTTTTGTCAGTCATTTTATTCTCCTTTGAGAACCTTGTTCTGATCAAAGACAGAAATAAGTTCCTTCTTGGCTTTCTTATATAAAAGAGAGGAGCTGGTATCAAGTTTTTTCGCCGACTCATGGCAGTCGAATCTAATCTGTGACTTGATGGCAAAGTGAGGTTTGTCAAATAAGATTCTAGTACTCTTCTCGTCTCGAGGAGCTAAAAATTCCTTTGTTCTTCTCAAAACTTCGATATGAGGAGTGACAAAATCGCTGGTCCCCTTCATAACCGAATCGGTTCTTTGGCGGTAATAATAAATTGGTTTCTTGAAATATATGGCTTTCTTTGCAAAATACAGGCATTTGAATATAAAAGGCCAGTCTTCATACTGATTCAGGTCATCATCGAATCTTATATGGTTGTCACGCAAAAGAGACAGTCTAATCAGACGGCCCCAGCAAAAAGTTCTGAATTTCAAAAAGGGACTTTGGTATAGTTTTTTAAGACAGCTTATGCCTTCGCCTTGATAAGAAGTCCTCGAATAACCAGGCCTCTTTTTCTTTTTGTAAAGATAATAACCGCCAGTGATGATTTCATATTTGTCATCCTTGGCATAAGAGAACAAAGATGAAAGATAGTCTTTTCTCACAAAATCATCTGAATCGATAAAGGTGACATACTTTCCATTGGCAAGAGATATTCCGACATTACGACTTGCCGACACTCCGTAATTCTCATCCTTCTTAATCCAAGTAACCAGATTAGGATACTTGAAAGCATACTCATGACAGATTTTAGAACTGCTGTCAGTGCTTCCAAAATCAATAAGAAGTATTTCATATCTTTCTTTGATGTCTTGTTTAACCAATGAATCAAGACATTCATTAAGATATTTTTCAACCTGATAGACAGGAACGATAACGGAAATCATTAAGTCAGCCATTTATTTATCTCTCTTATACATAGATTATAAGTTAAACGGCTCTTTCTTTATAGTTTAAACCTTATATCTGTTTTCTTTTCTCCCAGGCTTTTAGGTCTTCCAGCATCAGATAGATCTTGTAAGAGACAGTCGAACAGCTTTCATCTACGGCAATACTGATATCTCTGATGGAGAATTTATTGATATACATCGAGATTATTTTCTGTTCCAAAGGAGTCAATTCACTATAATAGCTTTCAAAATCCGCCTGCAGTTTTATATCTTCAGTCAAATCTGATGAAGAAGGAGTCTGAACACAATCAGCAAAAGAGTTCAAGTCAGTGACAGCCCTGATTCTGCAGCCATAATTCTTCAGCCCACGGTAATAGGATTTACAATGATTGCTGTTGAAGAATCTCAGAGACATTTTGACCATTTTTCGAAAGAGATTCATGAAATTACCTTTTCTTCTGTCATAGATCTTTACGGCCTGAAGCGAAGTATGAAAAAGGGTAGAATACACATCGTTAAAATCCAAATAGCGATTGATCTTATTGAATATACTGGCTTCTTTATATATCAGAAATTGGATTCTCTTAAGATATTCGTCCATGGCTTCCCGGCTGTGCTTTGCCATGATCACCAATTCATTGATGTTATATCCGGAAAATTCATAGGAGTTCTTAGGAAAGAAATTATCTTCTCCCTCAGTCAATCCCTTAACGAACACACAGAAAACAGAGTTGGTTGAAAAAGGCACAGATGCAGTGTGCCTTAAAGAGATGGTTTTCATAGAAACCTCCTTTTATTAGCTCTTTTTTATATGTTACTTCTTAGAATTCTTTTTGCGTCTATAAGAATTAATCTCAGATAAGAAAACGGCACAGGCTATCGAGGCATTTAATGCTTTGACAGGGCCATCTAAAGGAATAGAGGCGACAAAATCAGAATTCTTTCTGACTAAATCGGAAACTCCGAAACCTTCAGAACCGATAATCAGAACAATCTTTCCGGAATAATTGATCTGGTCATAAGTGTCTTTTCCTTCGCCGGCTGAGGCTACAACCCAATATCCTGCTTTTTTCAAAGTATCGAGAGTTCTTGTGAGATTGGTCACCTGAATAATAGGAAGAAGTTCTTCTCCGCCCGTCGCAATCTTGGATACAGTACCGGTAACAGGAACCTGACGGTTCTTGCCGATGATTATTCCGTCGATTCCAAAAGCAGTTGAGGAACGAATGATTGAACCGAAATTAACAGGGTCTTCAATGCCGTCCAGCATAACCAGGGTGGATTCAGTATGATCCTTGATATCTTTAAGAGTTTCATCCAAATCTGCATATTCAAAATCTGGAAGAGAACAGACTGCTCCCTGATTATTAAGATGATTCGATAAACGGGATAATTCTTCAAAAGAAACCATTTTTACAGGGACGTTCCTTTTTCTTGCCAAGTCCAGGATTTCCTGTTCTGGGTGCGCGGCGTTGAGAAAAACCCTGATAGGTCTTCTTTTGCCTGCAGTCAAAGCGTTCTTAACCGGTATTCTTCCGAAGATGATATTGTCATCCATGTGTTTGTTCTTCTTTCTTGCTATTGAATATAAACCGAAAACGAAGAAGAGTAAAGGAAGAAAAGGAATGTTTTTTCTTTCTTCCCTCAACTAGAAGACTTTGATACAGATAAGAGACAAAAAGAGGAACTACCAAAGAATACAGAATCTATCTGATAAACAAAAACAGCTGCCGACTCAGTTCCTGAGCAGAAGCAGCTGTGTTTTGATAAAATGCAGGCTTTCGCCTTACATCGTTTCATCCTGTGCTTAATAGCTTAATCAAAACCAGAATCCGAGGGCAACAGAGCGACTGCTGCTCTATTCTGGCTATCCCCTTTCGAGGATCTAGTTGATAATGACTCTATCGGTCACTTACTTTCAGGGAACGTCGGATTGTTTTCTTTATTTTTGAGCCAAATTCATGGTTCTTTTTGGAGAATTCCCCTACCAGTACCTGAACAGGACATTATAGCCAGTTACCTGACAATCAACTCCGAGGACTTTCTTTTGAGAATGCCTCCTGGTTTTTTCCTCAGTTTCTCACACTGAGGCAAGAGGTAGACGGTTTCCCGCCTTTGCGTCCCTGTCCCATCCATTAGCTTAGCTTTAAGATGACGATGCACCGATTTCCGAGAGGCAGTTTCATCTGCCTCCCCTGTTCCTTTCAAAACAGGACATTTGTTTATTTCACAGGTATCCCTGCGAAACCCTTATTCGGATACCGTCCAGCCGATCGATAAGATCATCTGCAGCTGGTTGCTTATATATTATCTCTCTAACCAAAAATATATAATAGGGGCACAATATTATTAATAGTTGTTCCGCAAATAGCCGATATTATTGATAAGATATCAATCTATCATTTGTAAAAGTGTTCCATTTTCAGGAACTAAGTAACATCAATAATATTTTTGTGTTCTAATTCATAGTCAAAAAACTATGAATTCAAAATAGAAGTAACGAACAAGAAGTAGTAATGTTAAAATATAGATATCATTTTGAAAATGAAAATTATCTAAATTGGTCTCCGCTATATCGATCGACGGACACAAATAAATATAATGATTCGTTCATTGATTACGACACTGAAGGAAGTCCTATTGACGGCAAAGTCTACGGGTTTAAAACTGAAGGAGAACTTAACGCATATCTGAAATGAAAGAAAGAAAAAAATATATCATTCTCTATATATCATTAGTCCTATTAGAAGTAATTGACGGCATAGTATTAGGTTTATTCCTGATCAGGAACGAAAAGAAATTCAATACACCAGAAGTATATGTCTGCCTGGCAATCGCATTACTTATCAGTTTTTTCATCGCCTTAGTTTATACAATAGGAAGACAGGTAGGTAAAATAAACTGCCAATCAGTCAAAATCAAAAAAGAAAACATCTATGTCTTTACTGACGGCAACGATAAAGAATACACGTTTAGAATCAAATATTATAAAGAAGAGGAAGATAAGATCATGGTTTCAAATAATACAAGAACCTGGTTCACATTTAAGAAAAACAATATTGACGAAAATTCATTAGCCGTCCTGACTAAAATCAAAACTAATACAGAAAACAAAGAATAGCTTTGTGCCTGTATTTGCTCAATATCATTAAAAAAAGAAAACAAATACTGTTTAGTCTGTTAATTAAATTTCATTGTAAGACAAGGCTTAAGGTTTTTAGTTTATAATATATATATGAGTTATTATCAGCTAAACACAATCACTGCCTATGACTTCAAAGATTCTTCAATCTTACCTGAAGAATACTGTCAAAGAGCAAAAGAACTCGGATACCAGGGAGTGGCTGTCAAAGACCATTCTTTTTTCTGTTATCCTTCCTTTGCCGATAGTGCAAGAACATATGGATTAAAGCCTTTATTCGGATGCCGAGTCAATCTGGCTACCGCATTTAAATTGCCATTAGACGGCGTTCTCTATATCAAAAACGAACAGGGCTATCGTAATCTCTGTGAGATCCTCTCTAGAAAACTAGAGGTCCTAGGATCTGATATTCTCTCTTTATATCATGAAGGACTGATACTAGTCTTAGATACCGAAAGGGATGATTATCGCGATTTGGCCTATCTGAATGCGATAGCCTCTCAGCTTTTCAGCTATAGTCATATCTTCCAAGATGACTTCTATGTGGGAATAATCATCTCCAATGAAGTCGATATCAATGAGATGCCAGCCTTATATGATTTCTGCAGCAACTGTTCATACAAGACTGTCGCTTTCCCCAAGTCTTTGTATATCAGAAAAAGCGACGCCTATAAAACCGCTCTTCTGTATAAAGCACTGAAGAAGGAAAAAGTTGATATCCTACCAGAAACCGGACCGTTTTTTCTCTTGTCCGAAAAAGCCCTGTCAACTCTTTACCGCCAGGAAGATATGGATAGGACTATTGAACTGGCTGACAAATGCCATTTTGATTTCTTTGCCAAAAGAGGAAAGCCCGTCTCTTTTCCAGACGACAATTCCAAATTAGAGAAAATGGCTGTTGAAGGACTGATGAACAAAATCGGCAAAGACCTGCCTCAAAACTACATCAATCGTCTCTCCTATGAACTGGATACGATAAGGAAAATGAATTTCTCTTCTTATTTCCTCTTAGTCTCGGATTATGTCCGCTTTGCAAAAAGCTCAGGCATCAAGATCGGACCAGGGAGAGGATCGGCTGCCGGATCATTAGTGACTTATGCTCTAGATATCACAGCTCTCGATCCGATCAAATGCGATTTTTCTTTTGAAAGATTCCTCAATCCCAAGAGATCCAATATGCCTGATATCGATATTGATTTCGAAGATGACCGCAGAAACGAAGTCATATCGTATATCAGAAAAAGATATGGTGAGACTCATGTCTCCGATATCATCACTTTTGTCAGACTGAGACCCAGAAGCGCCCTGAATCTCATCGGAAATGCTCTCTCTTTCTCTCCGGTCAGACTGAAAAAACTCACCTCCTCGATACCTGAGACTGCCGACAACTTCAAAGACGCTTTAAACGACTCTTTCAAAGGACCGAAACTAGATGCCCTTCTTCAAGATCCCTACTATAAAGATCTGGTCATGAAAGCTGATTCCCTACTGGGAATACCGGTCAATACCTCTAACCATCCAGCCGGCATCATCATCAACGAAGACGAAATATATAAATCCTGTCCTTTGAGTCAGGGAAAGACCGGTATTGCCTTATATGAATTTCCCAATATGGAAAGAATGGGATTTTTGAAATGCGATATTCTCTCTTTGTCTAACCTAACTTTCATCAAGAACATCGAAAAACAGATCAAAGACAATTCCAAGACACTTCCGAATATCATGTCAGATCTTGATAACCCGCTCTGTTACAAAATACTGAATGACGGAGATCTCGCCTATATATTCCAATTAGAGAAAAGCGGAATGAGAAAAGCCATCAAGACTCTCAAGCCTAGCAGCTTCAAAGATCTGGCTGCTCTTCTTGCTCTTTACCGACCAGGACCTATGGCCTATATCAACACCTATGCCAAACGAAAAGACGGCCTTGAAAAAGTCACTTATCTCGATCCGAGATTAGAAAAGATACTTAAAGACACATACGGAATCATGATTTATCAGGAACAGGTCATCGAAGCCGTTAAGGAAATAGCTTCCTTTACGGCTTCCGATGCCGACTTGTTCCGCCGTGCCATCTCAAAAAAGAATCTTCAGAAGATGGAAGAATATAAAGACAAGTTCCTCAAAGGGGCCATCAAAAACGGAATCAAGTCTGAAACAGCCGAAAGCATCTATAAAGACATCGAAAAATTTGCCAACTACGGCTTCAACAAGTCTCACTCCTATAGCTATGCCCTCATCTCCTACACACTCCTTTATTATAAAGCCCTGTTCCCTGAAGAATTCTATTCAGTCTCTTTGCAGAACACCTCTCTTTCTTCACTTGAGATGTCTTTTCTCCAGAAAGAAATCCACAAGAGACAATATGTCATCAAAGTACCTGATATCAACACTTCAAAGCTCAAAGACATCCTCATAAAGAACAAAGAGATATTTCTGCCTTTTTCCGGTGTTTCCGCAACTGACAAGAATCTGCTTGAGAAGATAATTGCCGAAAGAGAAAAAAGCGGTCCCTTCCAAAGTTTCTATTCATTCTGTAAGAGAACCGAGGAGTTTGTCTCTTTCAGCGAAGAGAAGAGCATCGATTCTCTCATTAAAGCCGGTGTCTTCGATTCTCTAGAGAAGAATCGAGAAGAGATGTCTTCAAAACTCGATGATTACATGTCTTTTGCCAAGATGGGATTCACTGATTCCAATGTTCCCGCTCTTAAGAAGAACGGAGAAGACATCGGAAAAAGGCTCTATCTTGAAAAGACCGTCTTAGGTTCCGTTATCTCAGAAGACTTAGATAAAATAGCTCATAAAGACGGCTACAGGACTCTTATAATCACAGACGATTCTGACTTGGAAATGCATCATTATCTTGTTGCAACCGATGGCAGAAAAGACTACCAGATTGAAGTCAAAGGACGCAAAGAGGCTTTGAAGAATGCCTTTATCCTAGTAAACGGAGACTTCTCCTGGAATCGAATCATTCCTTATGACTTCATATATCTTGGAAGGAAGGTAACAAAATGAAAAAAACTTATATCGTCGATGGCAATTCACTTCTCTTCAGAGCCTATTATTCAACTGCCTATACTGGAAACATCATGACGACTAAAGATAACATTCCGATCAATGCCATCTTCGCTTTTCATAATCTCATCAAAAAGATAAAGATGAAGATCAATGAAGGCGATAATCTCTTTGTCGCCTTTGATACCGGTTCTCCGACGCTGAGAAAAAAAGAGTTTGCCGATTATAAGGCACAGAGAAAACCAGCTCCCTCTGAGCTTATCGCTCAGATGCCAATAGCCAGAGAAATGCTGGAAAGCATGAATATCTACTGGGAAGAAAAAGAGGGCTATGAAGGAGATGACTTAGCCGGTTCCATGGCTAAATATGCCAGTTCAAAAGGTGATGAAGTCCGTCTTTTCACCTCCGATCACGATTTTCTGCAGCTTTTGGAGTTAGGAAAGAACGTCTCTGTCGAACTATTGAAAAAAGGTCTTTCCGAGACCTTGGTTCTGACTCAGGATAACCTCTATGATGCCTTCGGATTAAATGCCGACCAGATAGTCGACTATAAGGGAATGGCCGGAGACAGTTCCGACAACTACAAAGGAATAAAAGGCGTAGGAGAGAAGACTGCTAAGAAGCTACTGGAAGAACACGGTCACCTGGAGAACGTCATCGCTTTCTGCAAAGAACATCCAGACAGCAAAATCAATCAGAAGATCATCGCTGGAGAGGAAGATGCGCTTTTCTCAAAGAAGCTGGCAGCCATCGATACCTCTTTAGATATGGAAGAAGCCTATTCCAAGTCCTTGTACCAGCCCTATGAAAAAGGAAAACTGTCTAAATTCTATCTTCGTTATCAACTCAGTCAGTTCTTGTCTTCTATCGACAGAATGCCCGGTATAAAAGACACATCGGAATCGATGCAGATGTCTCTGGATTCTTTCTTCTCCTCTTACGATGAGAAGAACAAAGATGAAAACGCTTCACCCTATAAAGAAAGAAAACTCATTGAAATATCTTCTTTTTCTGAAATAAAAGAAAATATTTTAGGAATCACCTATGATGCAAGCGGCGAAAACGAAAATACTTCCTCTTTATACAGTTTCCTTTTAGGGGGAGACGACAATATCTATCAGCTTAAAGAAGCAGATGCCAAAAATGACGACAGCTTCAAAGAGTTTTTGAAAGCCGACAAGAAAGAACTCACGGTCTATGATTTCAAGGGCCTGTCTGTTCTTTTGAGCCGCTATGTTTACCCAGAAATCAGAGGAGTGACCTTTGATCTTCTCTTGGCGACATATCTTATCAATCCTGACTGCGGGCAAAAAAGAGATTCTCTCTTCTTGTCGTATGGAATCTCCTTAGATGCCAACAAGAATATCGCCTATCAGACTCTTTCCTATGCTCTGGATTTAAAAGACAAAGTCATCGAAGATCTTCAGAACAACGAAGAGACTGAACTTTTCCAAAATGTAGAAATGCCACTTGCCGATCTCTTGGCAAAGATGGAAATAGAAGGATTCCCGATCAATTTGGATACTTTGAAGAGTATCGATGATGAATACCAGCTAAAATTAACCTCTTTGCAAAGAGAAATTTATCGATTAGCCAATCAAGAATTCAATATCAACTCACCTAAGAAACTCGAAGAAGTTCTCTTTACCGATTTAGGCATCAGCAAATTCAAGGGCGAAAAAGGAACGGGAATCGATGTTCTCAATGCCCATAAAGAAGACCATCCGATTATTCCTCTCATCATGGAATACAGAATCTACAACAAGTTAGTATCCGGTTATACTTCTTCTCTTCCTAAGCACATTGGAAAAGATGATAAGATCCACGCTATCTATAATCAGGCTCTGACTTCTACCGGAAGACTTTCAATGTCTGAACCTAATCTTCAGAATATTTCTATTCGAAATGAAGAAGGCAAGAACATCAGAAAAGCCTTCTTCTATCCTGATCACAAATATAAAATCCTCTCTCTGGATTATTCACAGATTGAGTTACGTGTTTTAGCTTCCGTCGGCAACATCAAAGCTCTTTTAGAGATCTTCAGAGAAGGATACGATATTCATAAAGCCACGGCCAGCCGTGTCTTCAATGTCCCCATTGATGAAGTCACCAGCGAAATGAGAAGAAAAGCAAAAGCTGTCAACTTTGGAATCGTCTACGGCATTTCTCCCTTTGGTCTTTCCCAGCAGCTTGATATTCCCCGCGATGAAGCCTCTGATCTCATCAAGAGCTTCAAAGCCAGTTTTGAAGGCGTCGATGAATTCCAGAACAAATGTATAAACAGTGCCAGAGAAAAAGGCTATGTGACGACTGTCCTCAACCGAAGAAGATATCTCAAGGATATCAATTCCACTAACAGAATCTTAAGGTCATTCTCGGAAAGAGCAGCTGTCAATACCGTCATTCAGGGGTCAGCGGCCGACTTGATCAAAGTCGCCATGGTCAAATGTCAAAATGCCCTAAAAGGATATGAGACAAAGATCATTCTTCAGATTCACGATGAACTCCTATTCAAAGTACCTGACAATGAACTTGACAAAGTACTTCCTATCCTTAAAGAATGCATGGAGAAAGCCATAAGTATGAATGTTCCCTTCAAAGTCGAAGGAGAAGCCAGTGTCGACTGGTATGAGGCCCACTGATATGCCAGAGCTTCCTGAAGTCGAGACTGTCAGACGGGAATTGACTAAACGCATAGTCAATAAGACCTTTGACAAACCAGTTGTCTTTTTCAAAGGCATGATCAAAACACCTCTTAACGAATACGTGCAGGGATTGGAAAATAAGACCATACTCGAAATAAGAAGAAGAGGAAAATTCTTGATCTTCCTTCTAAACGACGACCATCAGGTTCTTTTCCATCTGAGGATGGAAGGAAAATTATTCGTGGTCGATAAAGAAAGCCACCCCTCTTCTCATCTGTCACTTTTCATTCCTTTCAGAAACGATGAAGAAGGATTGGCATTTTACGATGTCAGAAAGTTCGGAGTCTCCTATTATCTAAAAAAAGACGAAGAAGGACCTTTGGAAGAATTAGGAAGAGAACCATTTGAAATCAATGACCCTCAATATCTGTTTGACATCTATAAAACTAAGAAAAAACCGATAAAAGAACTCCTTTTGGATCAGTCCATTATGTCAGGACTTGGCAATATCTACGCTGATGAAGTCTGTTTTGCCTCCTCTATTTCTCCTTTTATGCCAGGAAACAAAGTTACTTTGAAAAACTGCGAAGATATCCTTTCAAATTCCATTAGAATCCTGACTCAGTCAATTGAAAATCACGGGTCAACTGTCAGAAGCTATAAAGCCACTGAAGATGTAGAAGGGTCTTTCCAAAATTTCCTCAAAGTCTATTCCCGAGACGGAAAAGAATGCACTAGATGCAAGACTTTCAAAATCGAAAAAAGAAAGCTGGAAGGAAGAGGAACTTCATATTGTCCTAAGTGCCAGCATACAGGAGTCTCCTTAGCAATAACCGGTAAGATCGGTTCAGGAAAAAGCCTCGCTCTATCCTATTTTAGAGAATTAGGCTATAAGACTATGTCCTGTGATGAAGAAGTCGGAAAACTCTACAAAGATAAAGCATTCCTTACCGAACTCAAAAAGAAATTTCCCGATGTCTTTAATCCGGAAGTAGACAAAGTCTTAGTATCTGAAAAACTCGTTTCTGATAAAGCATTCAAAAGAAACTATCAGAATTTCATCTTCTCCATCATCAGAAGAAGGGTCAATGAGTTCATCATCGATAACGACGATGTCAATAAAGCGATTGAAGTACCTCTTTTGTTTGATGCCAAGATGGATAAAGGATTCACTTATCTTATAGGCTGTGAAACAACAAGACAGGAAGAACATCTGAAAGAAAGAGGAGATAAGGATATTGAAGACCGCCTAAAATTCAACAACCTCAATTCCTATGATAAGAATCATCATAAACTGGATTTCATCCTCAAGACTGACGGCACGAAAGAACACCTGAAAGAACAGGTAGAAAATATCGACAGAAAGATAAAAGAAAAACTTACTTCTTCTTTGTAAAATAGTCTTTTATAAATGGCAGGGCCTTTTTGTCAGCAGGCAGAAAACCAATTGAATCCAGCTCAGCGACAGTGATCCATTTTGAAGCTTCATGTTCAAGCAACTCTATGCTACAGTTATTAAGATGGCAGGCAAATAATTTCATTGATAAATGAAATGAATCGTAGTCGTGTTCAATATCTGTAATAAGAGTATCAACGATGATGTCGGCATTTAATTCTTCTTTGATTTCTCGGACAAT
>DHDT01000004.1:79092-79501 GCA_002399505.1 Caryophanales bacterium UBA4869
ACTTTTCCGCCAGGAAACTCCCAGAAGTCTTTGAATTCTCCGTATCCTCTCTGAGCGACCAGAAATCGATCTTTATAGACGATCATTGCCGCTGCCGCCTTAACGCATTTCATTCTTCTTCTCCTTCATTCTTTTCAGGAACCAGAAGTTCATCCCGATGCCTGATATCGACCCTGTGATCAAGGATGATATCAAACAAAAGAGTCTTTCCGGGATTTGAAGTAAGACGAGGATTAGTCATCCTGCCTTCTCCGACATATAGATAAGGCATTCTTATGCCGTCTTCTTCTTTAACCTTACGGATAAACAAGGAGACTTTCTTCAATTTAAGTACTTTCTTTCCTACTGCCGAATAATAATCGCATCCCACTTCCGATTCCCATTGGAAAACATCGGCAGATAAGAACTT
>DHDT01000004.1:79607-80326 GCA_002399505.1 Caryophanales bacterium UBA4869
AAACATCGGCAGATAAGAACTTATCTGCGTATTTAAGTCTTTCGCTGATAGATGAATCTTTTTTCAATCCGACAAAAAGAACTCCGTGTTCTCCATCGTACATAGTTCCCTTCATATACTGAAGCTTTTTCTGATTCAAGGCCATCATGATCTGAGAGGTGGTGTAGTTTCCGTAAAGACTTAAATCGCCTTCGAACATTCCGTATTCGCTTCTAAATCTTTCTAATCCGTAATTTAAAAGATCCAAAAGATGTTCCCTGAACTCATCGCTGAAAGAAGATGAATCGAGATGATAAAGTCCGTTATCATTTTTGACGATGAGCCACTTCTTAGAAAACTGTTCATTATCAGAATAGAGTTTTCCCTCAAGAAAACGAAGTGCATTTTCAAACTGACCAGATTTGAATATTCCGTATTTCTTATCATCCTCTGCCAATTCATCAGCGTTCTTATCACCAGATAAAAGCGATAGGAAGATTGAATAATCATCGGGTCTTATAAGAGGGAGCAACTGACTTAAGTCTACAAGTATTTCAACTTCATCTTTCGTAAACAATGTAATATTTTCCTCTTCCATCTTCTTTAGGAAGTTGTAGTAACAGCCGTTTACGGTACCATTTACTCTTGAATTGATAAACCTCATCAAGTCAGGGGCACAGGCATCATTTAGATAATCCATATGGGAAGGATAAGTCTCACTATGAAGATAGTCTTTGAAT
>DHDT01000004.1:80419-81878 GCA_002399505.1 Caryophanales bacterium UBA4869
CACTATGAAGATAGTCTTTGAATTTCAGATAATCACCTTTGAGAAAATCTTTGCTATTGAAATTGGTTCTGGAAATATAGTTCAGAATCTCTTCTTTCGATTTCTCATCAAAGAAGACTTCGATAGGAAGATCAAGCTGTCTGAAATTATCAGTGACCAAAGCACAGAGAGCAGGTTTTTCTATAACAGAATTGGGTTTCAGAGAAGAAAGAGCTAATGCTATCTGAACACTTCTCTGATAACTATTGCCGATAAAATCTAGGACAGTCAGGAAGTTTTTGCCTTCGTATTTTCTCAATCCACGTCCCAATTGCTGAATAAAGATAGTCTGTGACTGAGTAGGTCTTAAAAACAGAACCATATTCATGGCCGGGACATCGACGCCTTCGTTTAAAACATCTACGGCAAAAATGATCTGAAGAGGATCACTCTCATCCGATAATTCTTTAAAAGACTCTATTCTCTCCCCAGTATCATTGTTTCCAGTAAGATAGGTTGTATGATAGCCTAAGTCATTCATTCTCTGACTCATCAATTGAGCATGTTGAATATTCCGACAGAACCCGATAGCCTTCAATTTCCCGTTAACGGGCAGATGGCTTTTTATCTGTTCATCGACAAAAGCGCAGTTTTCAGGCGATACAATCTGGTTTATCATCAGCTGATAATCTGTTTTATCCAAAGAATAATCAACGTATTCATCACGGATAGCGTAGTACTTGAAAGGAACAATCAGATCATTGTTCAAGGCATCGGCGATAGATAGCTGATAAGGAATGTTCTTATCAAAGACCTGAAGAACATCCTTATTGTCCATACGGTCAGGTGTAGCTGTCAGTCCTAATAGAAAACTGGGTTGGAAATACTGAATGATTTTCTGATAAGAATCAGCTGTGGAATGATGGCATTCATCAAGGATGATATAATCAAACTCCTTAGGATCAAATATTTCAAGATGCCTGGACATCTCGGAATTAGTAGCGAAAATAAAATCGCAGTCCAGTTCTTTTTTATCGCCTGTATATAATCCAAATGTGAGCTTTTTATTTGAGAATACTTTAATAAACGACTTTCTGGCATCAACTAGAATGCTTTCACGGTGAACAATATAAAGAAGTCTCTTGGCTCCATAATTCAAAGCATCAAAAGCAGCCAGATACGTCTTACCGGAACCAGTGGCAGCAACGACTAAGGCCTTAGTCGCTCCCATATCACGATATCGTCTGATATCCTTCATGGCCATCTTCTGCATATAGTTAGGTCTGATACTGGAGCCATTCATCGAGGAGACGTAGTCCATATCCCACTTTTCAATGGCATAGGCTAGTCTTGTCTGATAAGCGCGTATCAGTTCATCTGTAAGTGGAGCAGTCTTCTTCCAAAGAACATCGAATTCTATGAGGCTGTCATTAAAAGAACTGAATCTCTCTTTGTCTGACAAAGACACATCCCATTCAAC
>DHDT01000004.1:81940-103853 GCA_002399505.1 Caryophanales bacterium UBA4869
ATCTCTTTGAAGGCGACAAAGACACATCCCATTCAACATTCTTCAGCAAGGCAAATCTGGTTATATTTGAAGAACCGACGATCATCTCAAAGTCTTTGTCGCCTTCAAAGAGATATCCTTTGCAGTGAAAACCGTCATCGCCAAAAGAATCAAGATCGAAATGACAACTGAAATTTGGATATTTCCTCTGCCAGTTATTGAAGATCTCCAAAGAAGAAATATCAGTGAAATTCTGATACCCGGAAGTGATTATCTGTCCCGATGCTCCTCTTTCCAGAGCCTGGATTATCTCCTGCTGTAAAAGAACAAGACCGGCCTTCTTGATAAAAGACACGGATAATTTAAAAGAGCGGCATCTTTTAAGACACAGCTTGATCTTATTCAGGAAAGTCACTTCAGACCGATTGGTCAGAAAACAATTACTCATCAGGATTAATATACAGTCTCAGAATCAAAATTAACAGATCTTCTCTGAAATTAAGGAAAAAAATAAAAAAAGCCCTGGCACTGCGCCAAGGCTTTCATAGACTAAATAACCGACTTTTTGAAGATGACCGGATTGTCGATATGGGCAAGCTTGGCAGCTTTTCTGATACGCCTTCTTTCACCCTTGTTGGTGCAGAAAGCTCTCTCAAAACGCATATCTTCCCGATGATCTCGATATTCGTCCTTGAACATGTTGTTGAGCTTTTCAACACAATGGACGATTTCAAAATCCTTGCCGTATTCCACGTACCTGTCAGAGAGAGACTTTTCGAATTCTGGGTGATCCATGAAGAACTCGATTCTATCCTGGAGAGACTTATAATCTCCGGCTCTGAAAAGACAGTTGTTGTCTAAGGCAAAATGATTAGTGGCACTATAGAGAGAATCAGAAATTATCGGAACCTTGCCACAGCAGAAAGCCTCAATACAGGCGATGGCTTCACTTTCGGCATCTGAGGCATGAACATATAAATCGCAGTAGTTGATGACTTTGAGAAGTTCAGTCTGACTGAGGAATTCGAACTTGCAGGGATTCTTGAGGTATTTTTGGGATAGACGTTCGTATTTCTTTTTCTTTGGTCCCTGACCACAGAGGATGAGCTGGATCTTGTCATTGTATTTTGAATGTCCGATAGCCTTGATAAGCAGATCCTGTCTCTTCTCTCCTGATAGTCTTCCGACCATCAGAATGACGAACTTGTCTTTATAGACAGCCGGCTTTTCTGTCGCTATCGGAACAAAGGCCGGCGAGACACCATTGGAAATAGGATGAATGATATTTTTATACTTGTTGAGCTTCATCTGATCTTTCATCATCTCGCTTGGTGTATGAATATGACGGGTGTATTTATACATCCAACGATAAAACATCCGATAGATGTAATTGTTCAGTCCGTGCCAATGGCCCATGTTGATGTTATAGGAGATATTCTCAGGCTGGCAGTGGAAAGCACTGGTCACAGCGATTCCCATAGCGACAGCGATCTCTCTGATTTTCTTTTCCACTCTGAAAGGAAGGAACATATGGACAACATCACTGCCAGCTATAAAATCTCTGACAGCCGGATAGTCCTCTTTATGGATATCAGCGATAAACATACCGTTATTCTCAATAAGTTTCTCAAAAACAGGGAATTTGAAAAGACGTAACTGATAAGTCTTATACATTGATACATCGACATGCTTAGGAGGAAAATAGGCCATGATTCTTACTTCATTGCCAAGTTCGGTAAGAATCTTAGCTTCGCGCATAGCCGTAACGGTAGTACCGTTATTTTCTTCTCCGAACATATCTACAACGATTGTTATTACCATATTTGCGTTCCTTCTTAAATTCTGCATATGCGTTGAGATTATATAGAAACTGATATTTTATTACAATTGTTTGGGTTTCAAATTGTTTTGTTCTTCATCTTTGAGCCATTTAGGTTCACAGTAAAAGCTCTTCTGTCTAATATCACATTCGGGTGGGAACACTATCTCATATTCATTTAAAAGCATTGCCTTATTGCCGTCTCCGCTGTATTTCCTATCACCGATAAGAGTCAGCTGAAGCTTTTGAAGAGCAAGTCTTATCTGATTTCGTCTTCCAGTAAGAATTTTGATATCCAGAACTGTTCCGTGCTTAGAATAAGAGTTTGTGTGAAAAAGAGTGACTGCTCTCTTTCCCTTTGATCTGTCTCTGGTTTCATATACCATTCCGCTTCTCTCATCAAAGCAGAGATACTGAACTACTTCATAGTCTTTATCAAGAGGCAGTCTTTCTTTGACCACACACTCGTAATAACGATCGACTGTTCCTTCTTCAAAGAAAGACTGCAGATATTCTTTAGTGTCGATGTCCTTGGCAAAAAGAACAATGCCAGAAGTATCTTTGTCGAGACGATGAACGATAAAGACACGCTGTTTCTTTCCGTTAAGATACTCACGGACATAATGATAGAGGCAGTGACGGGGATCTCTTTCAGTGCCGATTGTCAAAAGCCCGCCTTTCTTATAGACGGCTAACATATATCTGTCTTCGTAAATGATATCAAATGATCTTTTCATAACCTCTATTCTATGACAAAAGCCTTTTTTTCCAAAGAAGGATTGATGACAACCGAAGCAATTGGTCAAAATCCAGGTCCGTTTTTCTTTTCATCAGGCTTGATTAAACGGAAAATAACTGTTTTGAATTTAGAAAAGAAGACGAAGAAAAAATAATAACTTACGATTTTTCTTTTAAAGAAAGTTTATTTAGATATAATACTCTACGGAAAGTGAGGAAAGCCATATGGAATTCGATGTTAAGGAATACAAGAACGTTACCATCCTCAAGCATCCTCTTTTGACTCACAAGATCACCCTCTTAAGAGACGTCAACACCGGCACCAACGAGTTTCGTCGTCTAGTACGTGAGATTGCCGTCATGGAAGGCTATGAAGCCCTTCGTCATCTTCCTACCAAGGAAGTAGAAGTCCAGACTCCTATTGAAGTAGCCATGGAACCTATGATCTCCGGAAAGAAATTAGTCTTTGTTCCAATTCTCAGAGCTGGCTTAGGTATGGTTGATGGAATGCTGCAGTTAGTTCCTTCTGCCCGTGTCGGTCATATCGGATTATATCGTGATCCCGTGACTCACAAACCCCATGAATATTATTGCAAGCTGCCGTCCTCCCTCGAAGAAAGAGAAGTCTATGTTCTCGATCCGATGTTGGCAACTGGCGGTTCTGCTATCGATGCTGTCAATCTGTTGAAAGAAAAGGGTGCCAAGAACATCAAGTTCATCTGCATCATCGCTGCTCCTGAAGGAATCAAGGCCTTCTGTGAAAAGCATCCCGATGTAAATCTCTATGTCGGCGCCTTAGACAGATGCCTCAATGATCACGCCTATATCTGCCCTGGCTTAGGCGATGCCGGTGATAGAATCTTCGGTACTGTCAAGTAAACATTGAGCTGTTCAAGACGATCAGAATGAATAATTCAGTAAATTATCAAATCAAAGAGGTCGTCTCCGCCAAGGAGATGATCTCTTGTTTTGAAATCAGAGCCAAAGTCTTCATCGAAGAGGAAAAAGTCAGTCCCGAAGAGGAAATCGACGGGAGAGACCAAGATGCCAGACACTTCCTTATATATAAGGATAATAAAGCTATTGGCACTCTTCGTCTTTTCACTGATTCAAAGACTGAGTCTTTTCATCTTGGAAGAGTTGCAGTCTTAAAGGAAGAAAGAGGAAAAGAAGCCGGCTATCAATTAGTAAGTTTTCTTCTCGACTACCTAAGAAGAGACTACCATGGGTATACAGTCTTTCTAGAATCACAGACCCACGCTGTCGGTTTCTATGAAAAGCTCGGATTTGAAGTGACAGACCACAATTTCTTCTTAGATGCTGGTATCCCACATCTTAAAATGGCATTGAAACTGTAAATGATGTTGACAAAAGAACGAAGACCACTTATACTATTTCTTGCGAAAAATCGCAACTAGGAAAGAGGACACCCGTTCTCACCTGACTGGATAACGTTCCGGTAGGTCAAATGCCTGATTATCATTCTATCTAAACAAATAAGATAATCATCACATGGTATTTATAAGCGGGTTTCTCAAGTACGAGAACCCGCTTTTTTTCACAAAAATCCAAGGAGGAAGAGTCTTATATATAACAATTATCAGCAGGGACAGCAAAAGTTTCGTCCAAGAAGCAATTACGATCGTGAACTGATCAACGACAGAATCCATTTCAAGGAAGTCCTTTTAATAGGGCCTGAAGGAGAGAGCTTTGGCGTCGTACCGCTTAGAGTCGCTCTTCAGAAATCTATGGATATGCAGCTCGATCTCTTCTGTGTCTCCCCCAATGCCGTACCGCCCGTATGCAAAATCATCAACTTCGGAAAGTACAAATTTGAGCAGGACAAAAAAGAGAAAGAGATGAAGAAGAATCAGAAAAAGACCGTGCTTAAGGAGATTCGCTTCACTGCCACTACAGATAAGCATGACTTGGAGACAAAGGCTAAGGCTGCCATCGGCTTCTTACAAGAAGGCATGAAGGTCAAGGTCGCTGTCTACATCAAGGGAAGAATGATGCAGCGTATGGATATTGTAGAAACCACGCTCAAAACCTTCCTGGATCTGGTCAAAGATTATTCCGTAATGGAGAAGCAGCCTGAGTTACTAGGCAAAGACTACTTCGTCATGCTTAGCCCGAAGTCTACAAAAAAATAGGAGGACATTCACATGCCTAAGATGAAGAGTAAACGTGGAGCCGTCAAGAGATTCAAGATCACTGCCACCGGCAAGATCAAGAAGTGGAATCAGAACACTTCCCATCTTTCTCACAACAAGACCCACAAGTTGATCAGACACAATAGAAAGGCCAGATATCTCAACAACACGCAAACTAAGAGAATGAAGAATCTGATCGCCTAACAACCGGAGGAAATGAAATAATGAGAGTCAAGGGTGGAACCGTAAGACACGCAAATCGTAAGCGTATCATGAAGAGAGCCGAAGGTTACTTCGGCGGACATAGAAGACTTTACAAGACTGCTAAGGAAGCTGTATTACGCGCTGATGCTTATGCCTTCAACGGACGTAAGGAACGTAAACAGGACTATCGTAAACTCTGGATCAGACGTATCTCCGCTGCCTGCAAGGCCGAAGGTATCTCCTATTCCAAGTTCATGTTCGGAATGAAGCTTGCTAACATCGAACTCAACCGTAAGATGTTAAGTGAATTAGCCGGAACTAATCCGACTGAATTCCACAATCTCACTGAGACTGCCAAGAAAGCTATCGCCGACAACGAAAAGAAAGCTGCCTAATAGCTATTAAGCAAAAAGAGGTCGCACCAGCGGCCTCTTTTTTGTTGCCGGAACTGAGAAATGGATTTATAGAAGGAATATAGATTTACTATTATTCTCCAAATAAACTTGGATTTAGATGCAGACCATATAAAACAGCATTGAACTTCCTAAGAAAGCATAGACGGAATAACGATAAACCCTGCCGGTAATCTGATACCCTTTTGACATAACCTTAAGCTGTTCATCGATTGATCCGATCAGATAACCCATAGGCAGAACAATAGGAACCATGTAACGGAAGTCCATCGTGCAGCCATACGGCATCTTGATATTGAAGAAAAGCTGAGAGAAGACAAAGGCTAAGAACATCGTCCAAGCAAAGACCCATTCTTTGCTTAGAAGGTTAAACTTTTTCTTGAAAGCCAAGATAACGAATAAGACGATAGTAGACAAAGTCACCAGATAATTAGAAACAACAGCCAGGAAACCAAATCCTTCGCCTTGCCAGAAGGAGAACTCACCGAAGATTGCTGATTTCATGGTGTAGGTAAATAGGTTATAGTCCTCGAAAGCATTGCAGAAGATGCCGTTGTTGAATAAATCACCGGCAAAAGGAGTAAGGAAGCGTTCAAAGAAATTATACTGACTCACTGATAAAGCATCATTCAAATTACCGAAAACAAAGCCGAAGCTCTGATCAAATCTGATTTTGGCATAAACTTGGAACCAAAGGCCTAAAGGTGCACAGATAGCCAAGAAGACGATAAACTGCATAATCGTTCTGACTAGGCCGTTCTTGTTCTTTATCACCTGTATGAACTTCCAGATGAAGAGCACGGCAATTGGAAGACAGACAACAGCGCCGCTTAGTTTAGTCATCATGGATAAACCGATAGTCACTGCAATCAAGATGATATCAAGCCAATTATCCGTATCTTTCCATCTCAAAGTGAAATAAACACCGGCAAAAGACAACATGATAGTAAGGATATCGTTATTTAACTGTCCAGATAATTGAATGAATCTGGGGAAGAAGCAGATAAAGGCACTAGCCAGATAAAAAGCTGACCCCTTGAGTTTAAGACGACTGAAAGAGCGAATGGCAAACTCCATGATGAGAGTTGAATACATCAAAGTGAGAACCTGGCAGGCTGAGAAATAAGCTTCATGGGTTTCAGCTAAGCCGATACCGCCAGTCAGCCAGATCATATGGCTGTTGACGAAAGAGGTTATTCCTTCAAAGACGTGCATGAATCCAGCATCTATCAAAGAATTGAGCGGCGGATGATAGAACTGATAGGCGTTAGTGGTCGGCAAAGCACCCGTAGAAAAAATGATATCGGCATAGGCAAAATGGCCATCATAGTTAGTTGACCAAGTATCATGCTGTCTGGCACTGCCTGGAGTATATAGGATATATCCTAATCTTATAAAATAGCCGACTAGAATCATAAACAATAAAATGGTTTTCTGATCTACTCTTTCGTTTTTCTTCAGATAATAGAAGACACCTCCTAAGATAGCCAAAAGCAAAATGGTAAGAGACTGAGCGACGACACCATTTCTGGGAGTATTGAACAAAGGTGTGATGACAATATAGGAAACCAAAGCGAAAACAAACAGACACAAATAGAAAAGGAACTCATATAAAAAACGCAAAGGCTTGGATATTGATTTTTTCACTCTTGGAAGCGGCAGCTCATTTGCAGCGGTGATATCCATTATTTTTGCTTCTTTTCCTCATTGTAGGATTGGTCAGTGTTGACGGACCAGATCTTGCTATGATCGGGATTGTTGTTGATAATGATATCTACAGCCTCCATGGCTGAGGCCATGGAATGATCCATATTGTTGTATCGATGCTGGCCATTTCTGCCGACACAATATAGATTAGGTATAGTATTGAGATAATCTTTGACTTCATCAAACTTGTCATAAGTGCCAAAATAGGCCGGATATGCTTTTTTGATTCTGAACTTAGCAGAATCCAAGACATCGGCTGGCGAATCTATGACACCGATTGAAACCAGTTCATCGACAGCTTTCTTGATAAAGACCTCATCAGAAGAATTCCACATCTCATCGCCCTCATTGCAGAAATATTCCAGTCCGATCCAAACCTTATGCATCGGATCAGCAACCATATAAGGCGACCAGTTATTGAAAATCTGGATTCGTCCCATCTTAACCCCGCGGTCCTGAACATAAATCCAATTGTCAGGAACCAGATTATTAAGAGTCTTTATTTTTGTTGTGTTATGAATCTTCAGCTTATCAAGAAGCAGACCAACCGTAATAAAATCTCGATAAGGAAGGTTAGTTGCAATATCATAGACTTCTTTGCCGGTCTTATCCTCCCCTAAAGCCATAGCCAGATCCTTGATTGCCATTGAGGAGATTACATAATCACCAGTGAATTCCTCATCAACGCCATTATGGTTGACAACAAGCTTCTCGACTTTATTGTCTTTGTCGAGGATGACTTTGGTAACTTCGGCATTCATGACGATTTCTCCACCCAGAGCAACTACTTTCTTAGCCATTTCTTCATAGAGCTGACCCGGACCTTTTTTAGGATAGTAGAACTGCTCGATAAGAGAGGTTTCAGTATGTTTGTTTCCGTGTTTAAAAGGCTTGGTAAGAGCGTTTAACAGTGTCTTGAACAACGATAGGCCTTTGACTCTCTGAGTGCCCCAGGAAGCGGAAATGTTACGTGGATGAACGCCCCAGACTTTCTCAGTATAATCTTCAAAGAACATCTGATACAGAGATTTTCCAAAACGGTTGATGTAGAAATTCTCAAGGTTGGTTTCTTTTCTCTTGTGAACACAGGAACCTAGATAGCCAAATCCGGCTTTCATGGTGTTGCAGAATCCCATGTTGCGGAAAGTGGCAAATTTCATTGAAATCGGATAATCAAAAAAATGTTTGTTGAAATAAATTCTGGAAACTCTTCTTCTCAGAAGCATGACGTCATCAGTTTTTTCCGGGTCAGGTCCTTCCCTAGGAAGATCTTTCTCAATACCCAAAGTCAGATCATCAATGCTTGGTTTCGATTGCAAAGGCATGATTTCCTGCCACAGTGCATTGACTTTCTCGTCTTTAGTGAAAAAACGATGGCCACCGATATCGATACGGTTTCCATGATAGGAAACAGTCTTGGATATACCGCCTATATCGCCAGAACACTCTAAAATAACCGGATGAATATCACTGTGTTTCAGTAATTCATAAGCCGCTGTCAGACCAGCAGGGCCAGCTCCGATAATCAACGCTTTCTTTCCCATAATGGAACTCCTTTGAGATAAAATAAACAAAAGCACATATCGTCTTTTTTTAAACAAATATCTATTTGTAAATGATACCACAGATACTACATAATTGAAACACAAGACAGCGATTTGAAAACCTATAAAACGAAAAAAATTCATTCTATTTTTTTGACTGCTTTTCAATTGAGGAAGAACTAAAGCAGCTCATTTTCATAAGGAATTAAATCTCTTCCGCTTGAAGCCTCATAGCAGATAAAACAAATTACTATCTGCCAACTTATAGGTATAAGATTAAAAATGCCTACTATGAAATTTTTCTTAGCAGAGAAGACTTATACAAGCACTTTATCTTTTCTCATCTGAAAAACTAAGATGGAATTTTAATCCAACAGCCTTAATAAAATCAGAACTCTTCTTCTTTGTCTAGAGTCACGTGTTCCGAGGTCACATTGTTGATGCAGTCTTTGACCATCGTCTGATAGTCAAAAGCAGCTTCGATTTCTCTGACTTTATCGATATGGGGAGCAGTGACAGGATCTTTTATTTCAAAGATCGTGCAGCAATCTTCATAAGGACGGATGGAAATATCATAAGTACCTATCTTCTTTCCAATATCGATAATCTCAGTCTTATCATAAGTTGCCAATGGTCTGATAAAAGGCAAAGTTCCGCATTCTTCGATGACTTTCATCGAAGGAAGGGTCTGACTGGCAACCTGACCGATAGATTCTCCGCCTGAGAGAACTAAGTCGTTATGTCGATAAGCCAAGCCTTCCGCGATTCGCAGCATCATTCTGCGCATGATAGTGACACAGTAACTAGGACCGGCAACTTCATAGATTTTCTTTTCCAAGTCAGTGAAGGGAACAATATACAATTTGATATCAGGCTGGTAGTCATTGAGAACATGAAGAAGATCATGAATCTTATCGATGACTTTAGCGGAAGTATAGGGAGGAGCGGCAAAATGAACGCATTCCAGCTTCACTCCTCTTTTCATCATGAGATAGGCAGCGACTGGTGAGTCGATACCACCTGAAATGAGAAGCATGGATTTTCCAGCTATACCTAAAGGATAGCCGCCCATGGCTTTGTCCTTGATTCCGTAGACATAGCACTGTTCTTCTCTGATAGCGATGTGAATCAGTAATTCTGGATGATGGACATCGACTTTGGAAGTGGGGATGTTCTTTAATATGTAACCGCCGACTTCTCGATTAAGTTCATCGGAATGAAGAGGAAAAGTCTTATCGACTCTTTTGGTATCAACCTTAAAAGTCACCTTACCGGAATTCTGATAAAGTTTCAGACTCTCTTCTTTGATCTTTTCGACATCTTTGTCGATGGCCTTAGCCAGAGAAAAAGAAAGAATGCCCGGAACTTTGACCAGTTTCTTTTTGATTTCCTCATAATCTTCGCCATTGAGAAGAATATAAATATGATCTTTCCTTACTTCAAAAGTCAGAGCCTTAAAGTCTCTGAGAGCGTAGCGGATGTTCTTTCCCAACAAGCGGATGAAGTTCATGATGTTCTTTCCCTTAGTGGAAAGCTCACCGAAGAACACGATGATCATATCTGTCTGGTTCATTTTTTATTATCCTCTTTGAGTGTCGATAGTATCTTTTTGAGTTCAGAGATGAAATTAGTTCCTTCTTCCATATCTTCAAGGCCTGAGAAGGAAAGTCTGATACTGTTACGGGCAATATCTTCGCTATATCCGGCATTTTTCAGGACGTAGGAGAGACCGGGTTCCTTAGAAGAACAGGCGCTTTTAGTAGAGACGTAGATCCCTGAATTTGACAGGGCTTCTGCGACAACTGAACCTTTGTGGACCTTCAAGGCAAAATTCAAGATGAAGGGAGTCGCATCCAGAGGGCTGGTGATTTCCACCTCATCGATCTTAGAAAGCTCATTACGGAGATAAGAATTCAGCTGTCTGGCTTTTTCTTTTCTTGCCGGCATGCTTGAAAGAGTCATTCTGACAGCTGTTGCCAGAGAACAGTCAAGACCGACAGCCAAAGTACCAGATCTCAGTCCTTTTTCCTGTCCGCCGCCTAAAATCTGTGCATCGAGTTCGACATTCTTCTTTTTGATAAGAAGACCAGAGCCTTTCAGACCGCCGATTTTATGACCGGAGAAAGTCAGCAGATCATAATAAGAAGAATCGATATCTTCTTTTCCGATAGCCTGAGTGGCATCGACATGCAAAACAGCTTTTGAATATTTATGAACCAACTGATAAACTTCTCTGATTGGGAAGATATATCCGATTTCATTGTTGATGGCCATGACAGAAACCAAAGATGTGTGATCGTTGAGACTGTTTTTCAGTTCCTCAAGATCAAGCTTGCCGTCTTTATCATAATCGAGATAGACAACTTCAAATCCTTCTTTTGACAATTCATCAAAAACCTGAAGGACCGAAGGATGTTCGGCCTTAGTGGTGATGATTCTCTTGGCCCAGCCTTTGTTATGGTAGCAGGTTCCTTTAATGGCCAGATTGTTGCCTTCTGTTGCCCCGGAGGTAAAGATGATTTCGTCGTTTGATACGGAAAGATATTTAGCTATCTGCAAACGGGCTTTTTCTAAAAGTGCACTGCTTTCATATCCTAAGGCGTGATTAGAGGAAGGATTTGCAAAATGCTTAAAAGACACATCATCAAAAGTCTTCAGGACTTCCGGATATGGTCTTGTCGTCGCACTGCAGTCAAAATATATTTCTTCTTTCATCTTTTCTTCTTGCCGTTAAGAGAAGCGCTGTCATCAGTCGAGAAGGCCTGGACTACCTGAACAGAGGCTGACAAGGCTCTTTGGAAGTCGCCTTCGTTATAAGCCTGTTCAGCTGTCTCCAGAAAAGCTCTTGAATTAGAGAATTCCTGTCTGTAGGCATTGGCGTAGACAAAGGCCATTTCAGCCTTATCGGCTTCATCGCTCTTCTTTATCACTTCATTGATAAGAGCATCTGTCTCTTCTACAAAAGGAAGATATTCAGCCATCGCCTTAGTGACATCGACTGGCGGAGTAAGCAGAATATTGTCGATTTCGATAATCTTCTTATAGAGTCTCTCATAAGAAGGATTATAAGTAAGTATCAAAGAATTGACGGCTATATGCCTGAGTTTTGACTGACTGATTCTGAGTTTGACATAATTTTCGCGCAGACCAAGATATACTTTTTCGCTTTCGTCTTTGAGGCTTGCAAGATAAAGTGAATAATCGGCCATGGTCTTCTTGATCTTATCCATGGAATTTTGCATATCGTGCATCTTCTTAGTGATAACGGTATAGGGCTGCTTAGAGGAAGTATCAAGATAGCTATCGAGTTCACGCTTGAGATAACCGGTATTCTCGATATCGTTCTTTAAGGCGATCATCTGATCGACATACTTCTTATTGAGAACATAAGTGGACTGGAACTTAGGAAGAAGTCTCATATGAGTAGAATATTCTTTTTCAAGTTCGAAGGATGAACAAGACAAGGTATTCTGGTTGGATAAAAAGTCGGCCTTGGCTTTTTTCTCATCGTCAAAGCAGAAGAGAATATTGTTTATTTCATCCTGAATCTTATCTAGATTCTCGTTGACACCGGAAGTATCCAATAACCTCATCTGTTCGCCAAGCTGCTCATTCAAAGCAGTGATCTCAGCTATTTTTTCATCGACTTGAAGATAATCGAGGATATAGTTTTCTTTAAGCATCTCGTCATAGGAATTTTTCAAATCGACTACCTTAGCCGGAATTACCTTAGTGATCTTAGTTTCCAAAACCGGCAGATCATCGATGATGGCCAAAACGGCTTTCAGGACTTTTTCAAGATCTGGAAGAAGGGCTTTGGCTTCTTTGAATTTGGCTTCATTGGCAAGGACATCAAAAGAAGAGAAAGTCTTTTCGGAATTGGCAAAGATGATATTGAAGCTCTTCTCAAGAGGTTTCAGTTCCGCCTGATTCTTAGAATAGATATCCTTGATCTTGCGATACATCTCTTTATCAGGAAGAGCAGATTCGCGAGTGTCGTTTTCATCTCTTAAAAGACTGTTTAGATCGTCATTGAAAGAAGAAACTGACTTCTGGAATTCTAGCAATGATATCTGACATTGTTCCTGAACTTCCTTAGCTGACTTATAATTCTTGTCCTCAAGAAGAGTCTTCAAAGACTCCAGAGAGACGGCCATATCCTTGTCTCTCTTATTGACGATATCCTTATACTGCTTATATCTTTCATCATGGAGATTGCGATAATAAGTAGAATACTGACCTAAAGCACCAAGACGAGTTATCATCCCCTGACAGTCAGTCACTAAAATATTGTGAACGTCGCTGTATTTTTTCTGAAGCTCAAAATAGGCGTGAGTATATCTTTTCTTTCCAAAAAAGAATAAAAGAAAAACTAGGCCTATTAAAGCAACGACAGAGCCAATGATGATGCCGATTAATGCACCTACTTCCATTAAGACCTGAATCAAAGACAATGGCATTTAAGACCCTCCCAAAAGGATGAGGAAAATAGTTTACTTAGTGGTATCTCTCTTATCGAATCGAGCACGAATACGGAAAGTCTTATTGGTAAGACCATCCGGATCGCTCAATAACTTGGTGAGCATACGGACAGCGATAGAGCCGACCTTGAACATATCGATGGAGAAAGAAGAGATTTCCGGACGGATGATATAGGAATACTTAGAACCGACTTCAGCAAGAACCTGAACATCTTCAGGAACTCTGAGTCCGCTTTCTAAGGCAGCGTTGACAATAGCGGCAGCCAGAGAATCACGGGGAGCGACAAAGTATCCGGTTCTGTGAGTCTTGAAGAATTCCTTCATGCCGGCATAGACAATACCATAAGAATCGTTGTAGGGAAGAAGGGTAATCTTCTTGTCATTAGCTGAGGCAAACTCGAGAAGTCCATCTCTGATTTCATCAATCATCTTGCCTTCGTTGACAATATCGAGAACATAGACATCATCCTTGACAGCCAGCATATGGGCCTTGACGACATCCATGACCGGATCTTTGTATTCGATGATGATGGAACCTAAGGCATCACCGGACATATCGTGGCCGATGACAATAAGCGGAATATGATAATTCTGGATGGATCTGATTTCATCAGTTCCAAGTTCATCATCATAGATGACAGCTCCGTCAACGTGAGACTTGATTAAAGACTCGATGACCTGAGCAGCATCTTCCTTGGTTCTCTTAGTGATGAAAATAGAAGTGATATAGCCGTAGATCTTGGCGATATCGATCATTCCATCCAACATATTTGAAACATAGGAGTAACCGGTAGAAGGAATCATGATGCCGATATTGGTCGAGCGGGAATTAGCTAAGCCCTGAGCTAAAGCAGAAGGCTTATATCCTAGACGCTGAATGGCATCATTGACAGCTTTCTTGGTTTTCTCGGTGACATTAGGATGGTTGTTGATGACTCTTGAAACCGTGGCCAAGGAGACACCGGCAATCTTGGCAACTTCATAGATCGTGACACGATCCTTGTACATCTTCTTATTATCTTCCATGGGACAAACCTCCGCTTTATTACAAACTTATATTAATTATATTACTTATGAAAATATTTTTCATTGTTTTCATGAAGATATTTCAACAAATAATTATTCCTTTCTCAATCGTTTTCTCAAACATTTGAATAAATCGTCTCTCCCGATAGGCTATAATTATCAAAACGGGGATAATTCAAATGAAAAACAAAGATCCTAACTCCATGAAAATCAGTGAAATTTACGGCATGACCTGTATGTTTCTCGCCTTTTTATTGCCAGCCTTTCTTTTAGCGACAATCGGTTTTCTTCTCATTTTCAATAAAGAGTCGATGTTCAAAGAAGATACCAGTTATACCTACTTCCTGGTGATAGTGATACTGGCCTTTGCAAGTGCCGCTGTCTTTGTTGTTTTGGACGTCTTCCTGGCCTTAAAGAGAAAGAAACAGTTCCAAGGCGAAAGATACGAATATGTGGAAGCGACGATCGTCAATGTGAGCCAGGGTCTGATCACTGCCCGTTTTGCAATCGATGACGGACGTCAGTTTGAAGGAACAATAGCCAGTTATTTCATTTTAAAATCAGTCAGCTCTCTCTTCTATCGAGAGGAGAAGATACCGATTTGTCTCATCGACAATAAGCTACCGGTTCTTTTGAACAGTCAAGGCGAAAAGAATCATTTCAAGAAAGAAGAAGAAGAAAACGTTTCAAAAAATATACCCAGTCCTTTTAAAGTCCACGGCTTTATCAAGAGTCTCTTACTTATCTCCCTTTATTTTGATTTAGTCTTAGTCGTCGGAGTTGTCATCTGCTGTTTATCGGTAGTCTTTGACAAAGGAGCCAGCGGAAAAGCTTCGACTATCATCTTAGGTGTTCTTCTGATTGTCGTTGCTCTTTTCTTTATCATCAAGGGCATCGTCGACGCTTATCAGAACATGAGCAGAAGACTAAAAAAAGGCGGTGTTGTCATTCAGGCTGTTATCAGAAAAATAGATGGAACACGCTATGCTGACGCCGTCTTATCAAGCGAAGAAGACCATTCAACCTTAGAAATCCCCCTGATAGGATACTTCACAAAAGGCAATATGAAATCTCTTAAAGACAATCAGAAAATAACTGTCTTCTTAGGAAACGAAGGCGAGGCGTTTCTTCTCAGATCAAAATAAGTAATAATTCGATTTTAAGCAATAAAAAACTGCTGCCATCTTACTTTTTCAAGTAGAGAGCAGCAGTTTTATTTTGTCAGTCTAACTTAGGCTTTCCAATCGTAGTTGAGGACTTCAGGTAAGAAGGAGTTCTTATGTCCGCAGACAGGGCAGACCTTTAAAGCGACGGGTCCGACATGGATGTGACCACAGACCTGGCACTTCCAGACAACGACTAAGCCTTCCTTGATGACAGCCTTGTCGGTCTTGAGCTCATTGAGCATTGACTGATAACGGGCTTCATGACGAGATTCGATCTTGCCGACCATCTCGAACTTGGCAGCGATTTCCGGGAATCCTTCTTCACGGGCAATCTTTGCGAAAGTAGGATACATCTCGGTGCATTCGTAATGTTCGCCATTGGCGGCATCATCGATGTTCACTTCAGTGGTGGGAATACTTCCGCCATGAAGATACTTGAACCAGAGTTCAGCGTGTTCAGATTCATTCTTGGCAGTCTCCATGAAGAGTTCAGAAAACTCCTTGTGGCCTTCCTTGTTAGCGACTTCGGAATAGTAACGATATTTGGTGTGGGCCTGACTCTCACCGGCAAAAGCAGCAAGCAAATTAGCTTCAGTCTTAGTACCTTTTAATTCTTTCATTAGGTATTTCTCCTTGCAAATAGTATAGCAAAGATAAAATCTGTTGCAAAATAAACGCTCACATATTTTTTAGCTATTCTATTAAAGTAAAAGACATCAATAAGGAGTATATTAAGAAAGCGACTGTCTATGTTTAAAAATTCACTGCTCAGGTTTTTGAAGCCTTATAGGAAATTCTTCATTATTGCCTGTATTACCATCATTGTCGAATGTGCTTTGGAAATAAGCATTCCTTTTTTGATGAAAGAACTTCTCGACTATGGAATGAACCCCGTATTGAACGAACAGAATCAAATCATCTCCTATACGCTTAATATGGATTATATCCTGATGATAGGCGGAATAATGATGGCTTTTGCCTTAGTTTCCATATTCTTAGGAATAATCACTGCCAAATTCACGGCCATAGCCGGAAGAGGATTAGGATATGAACTAAGAAAAGCCGAATATAAGAAGATTCAAGAATTCTCTTTCAGCAACATGGATGAATTCCGCCTCAATTCCCTGGTGACCAGAATCACAAACGATGTTCAGATTGTCTCCGATGCCTTCTGTCAGACCTTGAGAGCTATCTTAAGAGCACCTATTCAATTAGCCTTTTCCCTCGTCTTTGCCGTCTTGATGTCAAAAGACCTGTCCTTAGTATTCGCCATTGTTCTTCCAGTTCTCGCTCTCCTCTTAGTTCTCATCATCATCAAGGCCAAGCCTCTTTTCATCAGAGTCCAGGATGCTCTTGATAACGTCAATAGAACCACTCAGGAAAGTTTAGTCGCCATCAAATTAGTCAAAGCCAACGCCAAAAAGGATTATGAGATCTCCAAGTTCACAAAGGTGAACAAAGAAGTAAACGACATAGGAATAAAATCTTTTTCTGTCAGCGCCTGGAATATGGCAGCGATGGACTTGATGACTTATGCCTGCCTTATCGGTGTTCTCTATGTCGGAGGAAAACTTTCCCTAGCTGACACCACCGGTAAGCTCATCAACAACATCACCGCCTACTTGAGCTATGTCATGCAGGTATTGGCCTCTTTGAATATGTTATCCAATGTCTTCATGACTTTCACCAGATCTCAGGCCAGCGCCTATAGAATCAAACAGGTGTTCAGCTCCGAAAATGAAATCAAAGACAACAAGGACTCCAAGGAAAAAATAACTTCCGGTTCGATATCCTTCAAAGATGTCTCATTCAAATACAAAGAGACAGCCAAGGAGAATGTCCTCAGTCATATAAGCTTTGATATCTCCGATGGCGATTTTGTCGGTATTTTAGGACAGACTGGAAGTTCGAAAACCACCTTAATCAGCCTGATTGAAAGATTCTATGATGCCTCAGAAGGTGAAATACTCATCGACGGAAAGAACATCAAAGACTATTCGCTAAAAGAACTGAGATCAAATATCGCCATCTCCTTCCAGAATCCCCGTCTCTTCTCAGGGACTATCGAAGACAATCTCTGCTGGGGAAACAAAGAAGCCACTAAAGAGCAGATTGAGGAAAGCTGCAAGATAGCAGGCTGTTATTCTTTCATCGTCGATAAACTGCCTTTAGGTTTCCAAACTGAATTAGGTCAGACAGGAAGCAATATCTCCGGCGGTCAGAGACAGAGAATCTGCATAGCCAGAGCCATCCTCAAAAATCCGAAAATCCTGATACTCGATGATTCCTTCTCTGCCTTAGACAGAATCACAGAGGAAGAAGTTAAATCCAATCTCAAGACACGTCTTCCCCATATGACAAAGATAATCATCTCCCAGAAAGTTTCGACTATTGAAAATGCGGACAAGATCATCGTTTTAAATGACGGAAAGATCCACAATATCGGAACAAGCGAAGAACTGAAAGAGATAGACGATATCTATCAGTCTATCTATAAGATCCAGACCGAGGGGATGAAAGCATGAAATCATTAAACGCATCCAGACCAAAAAAAATGCTCCCGACTGTCAAAAGACTCTGGTCCTTCTTCCAAGGACAGAGAGCCTTTTTCCTCTTGGTGATGGTCTTAGCCGTCTATGTCGGCTTAGCCTCGATCATCGGAAACTACATGTCGAAAGATGTCATCAACGATTTAGCCTATAACAACGGAAAGAACCTAGCCTCTCTCTGTATAAATATCGGAATCATCTATTCTGTAGGGATCATTGCCTGCATCATCTATTCTCAGCTGATGGTCAGGTTGACTCAGAAGGTGATCTTCAGAATCAGACAGGAACTCATCGATAAGCTGGAGTCTCTTCCCATTTCCTATTTTGACCGCCACACTCATGGTTCGATAATGACCTTCTTCACCAATGATGTTGACACGCTAGTCATCATGCTAAACGAATCACTGGCCAATATCTTTCTGACTATCACAAAACTTTTCGGTACCATAGTCTGTCTCTTCCTCATCAACGTCTATCTATCCCTGATAGTCATTTTCTTCCTGATACTGATGTTCCTCTTCATGTTCTTAAATTCCCGGGCAGCCAGAAAGTATTTCAAGGCCCAGCAGGACTGTCTTTCCGATGTCAACTCCAGAGTCGAAGAAGATATCGCCGGCATCAAGGTCATGAAAGCCTTCAACCACGAAGAAGAAAGTCTTCAGGCTTTTGACAAAGCCAATGACCAGTGGCGGAAAGCCAGCCAGGAAGCCTTCTTCCACACTCAGCTTGCCATACCGGTGAATGTCTCCCTGAGCTACTTCAATTTTGCCGTCTCCTCGATAGTCGGCTGTCTCTTTTTAGCCAATGGATTATTGTCTTCTGGTATCGGCGGACTTTCTTCCTACTTAGTCTTTGTGAGAACCGCCTGTCAGCCTTTCAACTACCTGACTATGCATATCAACAACATCCTCTCAGGCTTAGCCGGTGCTGAACGAATATTCTCCTTCCTCGATGAGAAGAACGAAGAAGATAACGGACAGGTTCAGCTTCTCAGGAAGAATGAAGACAAGACCTTCAAAGACAGATACGTCTGGAGCTTTAAAAATAAGGATGGTTCTCTTAAAGAAGTGCCGTTAGCTGGCGTAATCAAGTTTGAAAATGTCTGTTTCAGCTATAGTAAAGGTCATCCAATATTGAAGAATGTCTCCTTTGAGGCATATCCAGGTCAAAAGGTCGCATTTGTCGGATCGACTGGAGCCGGAAAAACAACTATTATCTCCCTTCTCGCCAGATTCTATCCTCTTGATTCTGGTCGTATCACCTATGACGGAATCAATATTGAAGATATCAAATTAGATTCTCTCAGAAGAGCTTTGTCGATGGTTACTCAGGATACTCATCTGTTCACAGGAACTATCGAAGACAATATCCGTTATGTCAGGCGTCATTCTTCTCAGCAAGAAATCGAAGAAGCATCAGTCAACAGCTGCTCAGACAGCTTCATCAAGAGAATGCCCCGCGGTTATTCAACTATGCTTTTTGATGACGGATCAAACTTATCAGAAGGACAGAGACAGCTTTTGGGATTGACTCGTGCCACTCTCAATCAGCCTCCGGTTTTGATATTGGATGAAGCTACATCCAACATCGACACCAGAAGCGAAGAACTCATCCATGAAGGACTGAATAAACTGATGAAAGAAAGAACTGTCATCATCATCGCCCACCGCTTAAGCACCATCCGCGATGCTGACGAAATAATCGTGCTCGACAACGGAAATATCATTGAACGGGGAAGACAGGAAGAGCTTTTGAAAAACAAAGGTCCTTACTATGACCTCTATACAGGCAAAACCGAATTAGCTTAATATATTGGTATAAAGAAAGAAGCATTGTTATGAAACTTGAAGCACCGGACAAAAAGAATAAGCTGAAGGTATTAGGCAAAAAGGTCTTCTCCCAGCAGAATGAGATACTCGGCAAGTACTTTATTCTCGACAATGACAAAGGCGTAGCCACTATCGAATTCCACTATGATCACTTCGAAGATTTCCTCGACCAGAATCTGGGAAACGGAAAAGCGAGGTTCTTTACTACTGATTTCAAAGAAAAACTCCGGGGAATCGTCCAGCTTATTCCTCTAGTCTACGATGTCAATATCATCTTCAATATTAAAGATTATGACGGCTATACTATCGAAGATGCCAATCAGATCTTGGAAGACAACATGAACATTCACTATTTCAACAATAGGATTGGCCTACAGAAGAAAAAGAGAAGCGCTATCGCTCTTCTCATCATCGGTATTCTGTTCCTGATATCAAATATCCTCTTCAACTATTTCATCGAAGGAACAGGAACCAATAAGCTTCTGATCAATGTCTTCAGCGAAATCATGGATATCGCAGCCTGGGTCTTTGTCTGGGAATCAGTGTCAATCTACTTCATCGACCGAGCTGAAATGGCAGTCAAAACAGAGAAATTCCGAGCCAGAATCAAAGAAGTCGTCTTCAAAAAACCAAAAGACTATCTTCCCGTCAACAATATCAAGGCCCTTGAGGAAGATATCAAGGACTCCAAGTCCAAAGAAAAAGAAGAAAAGTAAACCACCTGCAGGCCGCTTGTAAAAAGCGGCCTTTTCTATCGATAAACAGGCTCTGGAAGTGATAAACTAAAGCTGTGAAAAACAGCAAAAGCATCTGGGTAGCTGACCGCGATTATTTTCCTCTTCTTTTCCGCTATAAAAACGCTCATCCGGAATTGCGTATAAAGATCATCACAAAAGAAGAACTCCTTGATCTTTCTTCCTTCACTTATAAAAATGACCCTCTTCCTCTTCTTCTCAAAAGAAAAGACATGGATTATTCATCCGCAAAGAAGTGGATGAAACTTTTAAGAGTGGCTGACTTCTATAAGAATAAGACTCTTTTAGAGTTATATGGATTACTTAAAGAGGACTATCTTCAGGAAGATGAATTAGGAAGATATGAATTAGACTCCTGTGATCTCTTTCTTTTTGAAATGCCGGAAGACTTTGAAGTTCGCAGTCTTCTTTTGCGAAAAAAGATCAGCTTCAAGGAACTTTCTTTCCAGGACTTAGGCATTGAGAAAGTAAATGATGATGTCTTAGATCTCGACATAATCCCCTTCAAGGACAAATATCAGCAGTTTACCTATATCTATTCCGATATCCGAAGAAGACTTCTCGATAATCCAGATGAAAAAGACAAAATCAAGGTTCTCATCAAAGGCGATGACGATCTTTTCTACGTCAATGCTGCAAGCTCTTTGTTTAATGTTCCTTCCTATGCCATCTACAAAAAGCCATTTTTAAGCAATAGGACTTTGGCTGAAAAAATCAAACAGATCCATCAGGAGAGAAGTCTCTCCTTTACTGAGAAAGAACTTGAAGATGACTCTCTGAAAGAACTTAAAAGAGTCATCGATTACTATGAACTTGAAACTATCGACTTTGATAAGGCCTATGCCGATTTGCTCGAAATCGTAAAAGGAAACAACAATTCCAAGAGTCTTGGAGATAAAGGAATCACTGTCACTGATTCTTTTTCCATGAATCAGAATTCAATTATCTATGTCACTGATTTCCATTACGATGTCTTCTATAAGGTCTATAAAGACAACAATATCCTCTCCGATGAGCAACTGGAAAAATGCGGTGCCAATACCAGTTATGTCCAGACTAAACTCGAGAAGAGGAAAAAACTCAATTATCTTCTTTATAATCACATCCTTCTTCTTTCATTTGTGGAACAGCACCAGGCTGATCACATCTATCTCTCCCAGTTTATCGAAGGAGAAGACGATAAACTGAAGAAGCTTGTCAGAAATCCCATCAACAGAAACGGTGTTTACACCGACCGCTCAAAGAAACTCTTTGTCTGCGACCAATATGACCGAAATTTCTGGCTCTTCTCCGATGGTGAAGTAAGAACCTACGATCATTCTTTCAAAGGACTCAAGACTTATATAAGCAAAAGAAAAGACGTCTGGAGCGTATCTGCTTTAAAGTCCTATGTCTGCTGTCCCTTCAAGTTTTATCTTGAAGAGACTCTTCCTAAAACAGAAACTGATTATCACCCGATTATTTTAGGCAATCTGATCCATGGAATTATGGAAGAAGCCTATCATAAAGATTTCGATTTCGATAAAAGCTTTGAATACAGAAAGGCTTTC
>DHDT01000004.1:103996-106211 GCA_002399505.1 Caryophanales bacterium UBA4869
ATAATGGAAAAGAACAACTCACTCTTTCTTTAGTCTATATGTGGCTAAGAAGAATATTGTCAGTCACTAACACCTGGAAAGATAATTCCCATATCATCAAAGACTATTCCGAACAGAAGATAACCTGGGATATCAAAGACGGGGACTGCACTTATCATTTTACGGGAAGAATCGACAAGATCGTCGAGACTCAGGACTATGACAGCAGAAAATACTACTATCTCATCGACTATAAGACCGGCAAGGAACAATTCGATATCAAATCAGTATGCGCCGGTTCTTCTGTTCAGCTTCCCCTTTATTATTACGCCTTTGAAAACAGCGAAGACAAAATGAAATTAGTCGACAATGCCTCTTTCGGAGGTTTTGGCATACAGAGAATATTCTTCAATACTCCAAAAGATGCTTATGGATCAAAAGCTAAGTCTATTCAATCAACAGACAATCTTTTAGAGAATACTAAGATAACGGGATGTCTTGCCTATGATACCAGTCTCTATCATTCGATAGATGAAACCCTGGAGTTAAAGGGAAAGACAGAAAAAGAACCTAAAAGCAAATATGTCAGCGGAAAGAATTCCTTCAAGGGATCCGAACAGGCTTTTGCCTGGCTGAAGAAATCATCGATCACTTATACCCTGAAAGACTTAGTCGATGACGCCATCAATTCCTGCCTTGAAAACATAAGAAGTATCAAAGCTGCCAAATTTCCAATCAGTCCCACAAGTTTTATCCCCTCTCAGAAACCGACAAAACTCAACCTTGTCTGCTCTTCCTGCATATATAACGACATCTGTTATCACAAAGAGAGTGATATCAGAAGCTCAGTTTCCAAGATAGACGAGCATTTCAATCCGAAAGCAAAGGAGAACTGATCATGGCCTCATTCAACAAAGAACAGCAAGAAGCTATCGACACTTCCTCCAATGTCGACATTCTGATAACTGCCGGTGCCGGAAGCGGAAAGACCAAGACTTTAAGCGAACGCGTCTATCAGCTCATCAAGAAAGGCGAAGTGACGCCTTCCAGTATTTTAGTTTTGACTTTCACTAACAATGCCGCCCATGAGATGAAAACCAGGATCATCAAAAGATTTGCTAAGGAAAACGATCCTAACGCCGATAAAATCCTCTCGAGCCATATTCAGACCTTCGACTCCTTCAGACAGTATCTAGTTTCCACTTATGCCAAAAGACTTGGCATAGCCGACAATATCACAATCGCCAATGATTCAGTCCTCTTTGCCAAAGAAAGAGAGATCGTCGACGGCCTCTTTGAAGAATACTATAAGGATCAAGACAACAATCGCCGTCTCTTTTCGACAATCAGTAAGTTCTCGATGAAAAACGACGATATTATCAAATCTTCAGTAATATCTCTTCTTGGTGAGCTTAAGAAGATGTCAACACCAAAAAGAAACGAATTTATCAGTACTTATGATTCAAAATACTTATCAAGAGATTTTTCTGACAACATCTATCATCAAGTCTGTGAAGAGATCAGATCGAATCTGATAGTAGCGATATACAAAGCTCATTTCTTACAGGAACACTATTCACAGATCAATGAAATTAACGGAGACAGACTAAATAATCTGGAGTCTTTCTTTAAAAGCCCATCTTCTTTCTATAAAGACTATCACGGCCTTTCTTTTGACGAAGACGAACATATCCAGACTCTCTATGAAATGCTAGTGAAACTCATCGATCTCGACGATGAAGAGTTTGTCAGCGAGAGCAAGACCTTTAAGGAAAAAATTACAAAGACTAGAATCAAAAACGAAGACGAGGACGAAAAGACAAGGCTCGCTGCCATCTACAAAGCACTCACCACAATCTGCGGCAACAAAGACGGAGTTCTCAAGAACCTGGCCGATATCGGAACCAAGGAACAGGAATTCAGTAAACTCGATTTCTACAAGGACGATATTCATCTGCTTTTAGAATTGGCTCTAAAAACAGAGTCGCGATTGAACGATTACGAAAAAGAAACGAATTCTTATTCTTTCAGCGACATTTCCACTATGGCTCTGTCGCTTTTCACTGATGAACAGTACGCTGATGTCGCCAAAGAAGTAAGAGAGCGTTTCAATTACATCATGGTTGACGAATACCAGGATACAAATGACGGACAGGAACTTCTTATCAACAGCCTTCTTCTTCCTAAGGAAAACGGAGAAAGGACTCATCTTTTCTGTGTCGGTGATGCCAAGCAG
>DHDT01000004.1:106290-111777 GCA_002399505.1 Caryophanales bacterium UBA4869
GTGATGCCAAGCAGTCAATCTACCGCTTCAACAATTCCAAGGTAGAACTCTTCCGAAACAGACAGAGAGAATACCATTCAGGTCAGGGACACAAAGTCATCCCGATGAACAAGAACTACCGTTCCGGGAAAAATCTATTAAATGACATCAACTATATCTTCAAAAAATATATGCGTCTTAATCACGGTGGCATCGACTATAAGGATCCCATCGAAGAGCTTCAGTACGATGAAAAAGTCAATCTCTATCACGAACCCTATGATGATTTTGGAATCTTTAGAATAAAAGACCGAGAATCCGAATTTGAAGGCGATATCAAAAAATCACATCGTGTAAACAAAGACGAAGTCCTTTACGATGCTAAAGCCATACTATCTGACATTCAAACAAAGATTAAAGATGGTTTTATGGTTTATGACCGAGATATAGGTGGATTAAGAAAATGCCGATACGGAGATTTCGCCATTCTTCTCAGAGTGAAGAAGGACTTTTCACTTTATCAGAAACTATTCAATGAGAACAACGTCAAACTGAATATGACCAATGTCGACAACTTGGTAAGCAACGATATCATCGTCGTCATTCAGTCTCTCTTAAAACTCATCAGTTTCAGAATGAACAAAAGCCAGGAAGATGCCAAACATCTCTTTGCCTCCGTAGCCAGAAGCTACCTTTACGAATACGATGATGAAAAAATCTATAAACTTATTTCCTATCGAGACCCAGATACTGACTCAAACCATCAAAGAGATGACTTGAGACTGATAAAAGAAGACCAGATTTTCCTTACTCTGGATACTTTCTGCAAAGAAAATTACACATCTTCATTCAGTGAAATATTCCAAAACCTCCTTGTTTCCTTCCCCGTCATCGAGAATCTCTACAAGTTAGGAAATGTCGATGACAGCATCTCCAAGATTGAAGCCCTGAAACAGATTGTCTCCTCTCAGGAGCAAAACGGAATCGGATTAAGTGACTTCATCAGTACTTTCAAGAGCATCATAAAAGCCAAAGACCAACTCGATGCAAACACCATAATAAGAACTGATGATTCCGTCGACTTGATGACTATTCACGGATCAAAGGGACTCGAAAGAAAAGTCGTCTACATGCCCGTCTCTTCAAACTCCCAAACCAAAAAGAACGGATTATCAAATTCAAGTTCTGTCTTCACCTATTCAGAAGAATTCGGAATTCAGTTCCCCTATTTCAATTACGATGACTTCGAACAATATGGTCAGTGTTCTAAAACCAACATCTGTTCTTTATTTAGCAGCCTGATCAAAACTCAGGATCCCGATACTGACGAACACGTACGTCTTTTCTATGTGGCTCTGACCAGAGCTGAAAACTCCATCTATATCGTCGGCAACACCAAGTTCAAAAAAGAAGACCTCTGTCAGATGTTGGATAACTGCCCTAACTATCTGAAATTCGATTCTGACTACATCAATAATAAAATCAAGTCCAAAGTAATAACAGAAGAAGACTACCGCCGTTATCAAAATGCCGTTTCCGATTATCTGAGACCTTTACCGGAACTTGAGGAAGATACCATGGAAAAGAACAGCTATCTTTTCTATGTTGAGGCCTTAAAAGATTATCGCCAGAGACTCAAAGACAAAATCACTGATTCCGCCTATAAAATAATTGAAAATATCTATGACTTCTACGAAAAAGAATTAGCTGAGAACATTGATGACATCGATGTTCTGACTAAATTCTACGCCTATTCCAACACTCCCTCCATCATGTTCAAATATAAGATAGAAACCTTATCTGATTATGAAGAAGCCCTAAAAAATGAAGAAAGTCTTTCAAAAGACTCACTGCAGATAAAAGGCGGTTCTGACTCAGACGATTCAGATGAAGATGAAGGAGAAGAAACCAAAGAAGATGATGATATAGAGGAAGAGGCTGATTTACCATCTGAAAGCCAAGAAGATGACCGAAGTGACGAAGAAGAAACAGTTTCCTCAGACGAAGATACTATAGACCTGAAACAGAAGATCATCGACTTCTGTAAGGGAGTATGTGACGAAAGATGCGAGGTAATCAATTATCCTCCTCTTAAAGAAGATCCTAAACCTGAGGAGATTGAAGAAAAGAAAAGAACTTTCGTCTATCGTTTCTTATATAAGTACATTCAGGTTTTCGATGACGAAAAAGAAGCAGTCTTCTATAAGTCATATAAGACTGACGAATATCAAGACCGAATCAGTTTCTTTGACCAGTCTTCTTTTAAAGGCATAACTTCTTTATCAAAGCCCGTCATCCCTGATATCAGGATTGACAATTCTGATATCAATTTTGAAAAGAGAACTAAAAAGAGAGCTTCAAAGCTGATTATTCAGGATGAGGATCTTCCTGACAAAGAAGCGTTGGAAAGAGGAACTAAACTTCATCATCTTCTGGAATTAGTTGATTTAAATGATCCTCACACGGATTTCATCACCGAAAAATCATATAAGACAATCATCGATAGAGTCCTTTCTCTTCCTTTCTTTGAGACAATAAAATCAAGTCAGGTGTATCAGGAATACGGATACTATGACGAAGATTTAGATACCACCGGATTCATCGATTTGCTGTTCATAAAAGACGGAGAATACAACATCGTCGATTACAAGAGCTCTGATATCGATGATCTGGCCTATGAAGACCAGCTACACACCTATCAGAGAAACATCCAGCGTATTTTCAATATCTCTTCTGATCATATTCATCTTTTCTTATTGTCAATTGGGAAAGCATTGATAAAAGAAGTCAAAAACAAGTAAACAGCTTCTAAGTAATAAATAAGATTGTTTCAACATAATACTTTATTTTGAATTGTTTTAAAATTCAGTTAAAGAAGCGGTTAAACTTTGTTCGATTTATGGCCCCTTTTTGTCAATACTTTGCTACAATACCTAGGTATGAAAAACAAAACAGCCTTAGCCTTCGATTTCGATGGCACCTTGGCAGACAGCACCAGCTTAGAACTCAAGACGATGTGCGATACCATCAGGCTTTTTGGTACTCTGAAATTAGATAAAGACTCCGACTTAGAAAAATACTACGGACCTACGGAAGAAGGAATCATCAAAGAATTCGTTCCTCCTGACCGCTTTGAAGAAGCCTGGGCCTTCTTTTTAAATGAATATCGGACTTTGTCCAAAGAGCTTCTAGGAAAGCCTTTTGACGGAATGGACGAATTGCTTAGCAAATACCATCAGAAGAATAACATTCTCAAAGTTCTTATCACCGGAAGAAGCCGGCCTACCCTTGACATCTCTTTGACTGATATCGGATTAGCTGCATATTTTGACAAGTGCTATACCGGCAGTGAAAAAGGCGTCAACAAAGATCAGTCTATAGAGTCCTTATTACACGATTATGGACTCGAAAAAGAAGACGTCATCTATATTGGTGACACCGAGACTGATATCAAGACCATGCGTAAAGCAGGAATCGATATCATCTCAGCCGTCTATGCTTATCCAAAAGAATATCAAGAAAGAATTGATAGACTAAATCCTTCCAAAGTAGCGCATTCAGTCAAAGAACTGGAAACACTCTTAGACTTAGCTACTAAAAAAGACTGAAAAAGAAAACATTTGTTCTCTTCTTCAGCTCTTGTGGGTTAAGCTATTAATACCGAGCTGAAAAACATGAGTGAAATAAATAATAAAGAGAACCTGGAAGAAGAGACCAGTCTTCCCGAGACAACTGCTGAAAATGCGGTCAATGCCCCGATCACCTCAGACGAACTCCATAATGCTTTAATCATCAACAATAAAACCGCAGTTGTCAGGATGGCCAAGGAAAACTCAAACGTATCCCTAGCCGAAGCCCTGAATCAGCTTTCTGATGAAGAAGTCAATATCTTCTTCTCCATGGTCAATGACTACAATGAATTAGGAGAGGTCTTCTCTTATCTTTCAGTCGAGGCGAGAGAATATCTTTGCAATAACCTAAATAAGAAGACCTTGTCTTTAGTCTTAAACGATGTACCAAACGACGATTTAGCTGACTTTGTCGAAGATCTGGCAAAATCACTACGAGACAAAGTCATGCAGACTATGCCCTCCAAGAAAAGGGCAATCATCAACAAACTAGCCAAGTTCTCTTCCGATACCATCGGCTCCATCATGACAACTGAATACTTGGCCGTGTCACCCAGTGACACCGTCAAGGACGTCTTTGCCCTGATAAAGAGCATCGGCAAGTCCTTGGAAACTGTCCGAGTGATCTTTGTCACTGATTCCAACAACATTCTTTTAGGAACACAGAATCTTGAAGCTCTGATGTTTGAGAGCACCAATAAGAAGATGAGCGAAATAATGCAGACTGACTTCGCCTACATTTCGCCTATCGCCGATAAGGAAGAAGCCATACCGATCTGCAAGAAATTCGATTTGCCGGTCCTGCCTGTCGTCTCCCGTAAAGGAGATATGCTAGGTATCATCACTTTCGACGATGTCCTCGATGTCATCGAAGAAGAAAACACCGAAGATGTCTACCGCCAAGGCGGCGTCAGCAAGATGGATACACCCTATCTGGAGACAAAGCCCTTTAAACTGGCTCTGTCTTATGTTATCTGGTTAGTCATTCTTCTTGTCATCAACACTTTCTCAGCGATGATCATCTCAAGCTTTGAAGCCTCATTGATGACTCTCCCTATCCTCATCTCTTTCATTCCTGCCTTAGCTGATAGCTGCGGTGATGCCGGCGATCAGACAACATCAACTATGACTAGAGGCTTAGCGACTGGTGAAATCAAGATGAAGGATTTCTTCCATGTGGCCGGCAAGGAATTCTTAGCCGGTTTCCTGACTGGTCTTTTAGTGGCAGTCTTCAATTTCGGCTGGGTTATGATGGAACTCAATACTCCCATCCTTAACACCACCGCTGAGATGGAACAGGATCTTGCCAACTACTTTGGTTCGACTCAAAACGGATATCTGATCATATCCAGCATCGTTTCCATATCATTGCTGTTTGGAATCACCTTATCAAAACTCTTTGGTGTCTTCTTGCCGATGTTTGCCAAACTCATCCATATCGACCCCGCCTTCATGAGCGGACCTCTGATTGCCTCTTTGATGGATATCCTCACTCTCTTGGTCTATTTCAGCCTGTCGGAATTGATCATCGATTCGATTGATCCCGGTTTGCTTTCGTCGGCAGTAAGCAGTCTCAGTCAATTGGGAATGCTGATTTAAGGAGGAACAGATCATGAATAATAATGATAATGAACAGAACCTCCTTGAAGAACAGAAGGCCAACGAAGAAAAAAGACTCAATGTCGAGCAGATTGAAGTCGATGAATCACTGAAAGGTTCCGTAAACCATCCGCTCTTACCGGAAGCTCTGCAGGCTATCATCAGAAATCACAATACTTCTATCCTTCAGCTTGTCGTCTCCCAGTATGACCCTCATAACGTCGCCAGTGCCCTGGAACAGCTAGAGCCGGAAGACATGCTCTTCTTCTTCAAAGCCATC
>DHDT01000004.1:111943-112399 GCA_002399505.1 Caryophanales bacterium UBA4869
TTTTTCCTCCGATGACCTCCAGCACATCGTCGGTGCCATGGCTACCGATAACCTCGTCGACTTTGTCGATGAACTTCCCGCCAATCTGGTCAACAAGGTCTTGAAAGCCACCAACAATGTGGACCGAGCCCGTATTTCCACCTACCTCAACTTCAAGGATGACAGTGCCGGCACCATCATGACCCCGGAATATCTCTCCGTCAGAGATACCGATACTGTCAAAGTGGCCTTAGACACAATCAGAGACAAAGGAAGAGACTTGGAAACTGTCTGGGAGGTATTTGTCACTGACAATACCAGAAGACTAGTTGGCACCATCACCTTGGATTCTCTTCTTGAGGCTGATGAGACTGACATTTTAAAATCGATAATGGTCGATGACTTTGTCTCCGTTCAGGCTGACACCGACCAGGAAATCGTTCTTCAGAATTTTAGAAAATATGATATCTCCATCAT
>DHDT01000004.1:112558-120108 GCA_002399505.1 Caryophanales bacterium UBA4869
ATCATCACTTTCGATGATGTCATGGATGTCGCCAATGCCGAAAACACCGAAGATATCCAGATTGCAGCTGCTATGATTCCTAACGAAGAACCCTATCTCAAGACTAATATCTTCAAGTTGGTAAAGAACTATTCTGTCTGGATTGTCGTTCTTCTGGCCCTCAATACCTTTACTTCCATGGCGATGTCTTATCTTGATTCCTCCATTGCCATGATTCCTCTTCTGACTCCTTTCCTCACTTCCGTCATGGGCACTAACGGCAATGCCTCCGATCAGACTGCCACCGTCATCGTCCGTGAGCTGGCTTTGGGAAACCTTTCTACCAAGAATTACTTCAAGACGGTCCGAAAAGAGATGAAGGCAGCCTTCATCACGGCACTTATCATGGCCGTATTCTCCTTTGGCTGGATTCTCATCGAACTCTACTCGGGCCTTGTCTCTCCCAATGCGACTGATCAAAATGTCATCATGAATAACTATGGCGGAAACGTCAATATCTTCTACCTCTCTATCGCCGGTGTCGTCTCTCTGACTTTCCTTCTGGCTATCATGGTTGCTAAATTCCTCGGTGTCTCTCTCCCGATGCTCGCCAAGAAAATCCATCTCGATCCCGCCGTCATGAGCCAGCCGCTGATTTCAAACATTCTCGACGTCGTCTCTATCTGCGTCTACTTCCTCTTCGCCTCGCTTCTGATGAAAGGCATCGTCTTCTAGATGTGCAGACGCTTTAAGATAGAATCAGACGATCTCAAGTCTCTTAAGGTAGTCAAAGGCTATGAAACACTTTCCAAGACTTTCTATGATGTCAAAGTCGGAGATGATTCACCGGTTCTCACTGTCTCTTTATCAGTTCTGAAACTTTCCGTTCTTACTTTCGGAATCAACATCTACGGGAAGAATATCTATAATGCCAGAATTGAAACCATCGCTGAAAAAGACCTTTTCAGCGACGCTTTCAATAATAGACGCTGCTTAGTTCCTGTCTCTTCGTTTTTCGAAGACGATGACTATAAGATCGAACATCAGTTCTATCAAAAAGACAGGAAGCCTTTTTACCTGTGTGGAATCTGCCTTGATCAGTCCTTTGTGCTTTTGACTTCAAAGCCCGATGAGGCTATCAGCTACTACCATAAAAGAATGCCACTTGCTTTATCAAAAGAAGATGCTAAAAGATATTTAAATACTAAAACAGGATTGAAAGAGATTTTGTCTTTCAATTCTGTAAGTTTATTCTGTCCGGATTCTTCTTCGCCTATATCTCTCTTCTAGCTTCTCATCTTCAGTTCATAGAGGGCAATTGCAATCGACGTTGTCAGATTAAGAGAATCGACTTCATCAGACTGCTCGATTCTGACATTGTTTTTATTGTGAATGGAAGAAGGAAGACCGGTGGCTTCGTTTCCGAAAACCAGAGAACAGGGTTTCTTAAACGACACTTCGCTCAGAGGATTAGAGGTATCGAGTACGAAAGGATAATATTCTCTCTTGTATTCTGATAAATATTCTTCAAAGGAGGAGAAGGTCTCGATTCTGATTTTGAAGAAGGCACCCATCGAGGAACGGATGACTTTGGGATTGAACCTGTCTGCACAGGGTTCGATCAAAGCCAAGTCGTGATATCCGAAAGCCAATAGAGATCTCATGGCATTTCCGAGATTTCCCATATCGCTGGGGTTTACCATGACGAGATGGTTTTCACTAGAATCAAGCTTAGATTCATATTTTTCAAACACGCCGATGACGTGGCTGTTCTCTTTTGATTTGACGATGCCGAAGGCTTTATCGGAGACTATTATCTTTTTGGAATCGACAAGAGTCTTAAGTTTCTTAAGGCCGTCGCTTTCAGCAGCATCACTGGCGACATACAGAAAACGGAATTGTTCTTTCTTGTTCTGGATCATCTCAAAAGTCGGAAAGAAACCCTCCGTATAAGAATAATCAAGGTCCTTGGAATATGTTTTTATCATGTCTATATTGTACCGCCTGCCTGAAGAGAACAGAACTAGATTTTAATTCCGTCTTCGGCTAAAAGCATAGAAGCGGCATAATCGTTTTCAAAAGCGTGTTCAAGAAGGGACGGCTTCTTGATAATCCTCGATAAAGATGGCAAAAGAGGCTCTAGGCTGTCGATTTCAAAGAAGGGCAGTAAAGTAGCTATGATGACATACTTAAGCTTGGAATCAGCCTCTTCTTCAAGGTCGTTTTTTATAAAAGGAACCAAGGCCTTCTGATGAAAGGAAAGAACAGTGAGAACATGTTCCGTTATCGGCCAATCCGTATGGACGATAAGGGAAAATAGTTCCGGCGTGATCTGAGTTATCTCATCGTCGGTGAGTTTTTCAAGTTCATGGATATGACTGGAATCGAGACTGTCTTTAGGAACCAGGTCTTTAAGATCATTCATGTTATTACCTCTTTAGGTCTTAATTATTATAAACCTTTGAGTACTTCTATAAAAACAGAAAAAGCCTCGGCTGATGTTAACCGAGGCTTTGATTTACTGATGATTAGTCAGCGACGTAGGGAAGAAGAGCCATGTAGCGGGCGCGCTCGATAGCGACAGCCAGCATTCTCTGGTACTTGGCACAAGTGCCGGTGATTCTTCTAGGAGTGATCTTGCCACTAGGCGAGATGTACTTCTTTAAGAGTTCAACATCCTTGTAATCGATGTACTTGATATGGTTCTTGGTGAAGTAGCAAACCTTCTTACGGGGTTTCATTCTGCGAAACATATTCAGTGTCCTTTCTGCTTAGTCTGATAACTAAGCCTTAGAACGGCAGATCGTCATCAGAGGAATCAATCCCCTCATGAGTGATCGTATCTTTATTGCCGTCGTCATGGCCGCCCTGAATTTCGTTTTCAGTATTAGCACCTTTTCTTTCAAGGAACTGTACGGATTCAGCGATGACTTCCACGACTGAGCGTTTCTGTCCACTCTTATCCTCGTAGCTTCTCTGATTAAGACGGCCGTCAACACCGACCAATGATCCTTTGGCACAATACTTGGCGACATTTTCTGCCGTTTTATTCCAACTTGTGCACGGGATGAAACTAGTGGTCTTTTCAGCACCGGCTTTGGTGACATTATCGACAGCGATTGTGAAGGAAGTCACTGAGGTTCCGGAATTAGTCCGTTTAAGCTCAGGATCCCTGACAATTCTGCCTACCAACACAACGCGATTCAATCCAGCCATAATAGTCTTTCTCCTTTATGTGTTACTTGTGAGCAACAGTGATCAGGAATCTCAATACCTTGGGATCAAGGCGAACAATTCTATCAAACTCGTTGATAGCCTTAGGCTCGCAGCTGACCTGAGCTACTACATAGTAGCCCTTAGTCTGCTTTTTGATCACGTAGGCTAAGTCTCTCATTCCCCACTCATTGCTTCCGGTGACCTTGCCACCGTTGTCAGTGATAATCTTGTTGAGATTGACGATTTCAGCTTTGATACCGTCAGCATCAAGATTAGGCATGAGAACGTACATGATTTCGTAATTAGTCATGTCCTTATACCTCCCTATGGTCTTTCGGCCAATCCTACATCAGGGACTGGCAAGAAAGTATACTGTCCCTTTATTCAAAGAGACTATGGGTTAGTATAAATAATAATAACTAATAAGTAAAGAGAAACTTTCCTTTGTCACCCACCCTTCACTTAGTATTAAGCCAAAGAGACAGTTTTCACCAATAATCTCTGCTGGTCTGTATTCCAAGAAGGTCACTGAGACAGAGCGTAAAGTCCTGAAACACTATCTTTTTGGTGATTTCATCGCAGTGTAAAAATTTTGAAGTCCAGCTTAATATTTTGCCATCTTCATAGAAAGTAACCGTGCAGACCGAACCTTTGGTCAGACTGCTGATTGATCGGTTGATATCTTCTTCCTCATCGACGGAAAGAACAGGCTTATCGCTTTTGTTTCGGTCATTCACCATCTTGCCCAAAGCCTCATACTGACCATTAAGGGATTTAAACGGCAGCCATTTCTTCATGCCTCTCATGCGTGATGTCCTCCTATCTGTGATGCCCGCTGGATAAATGTCGAAGAGAGAGTAAGAGCTGAGCAGGGAACAGCCTTCAGCGTCCCGTATTTCTTTCGAATGCCAATCAGGACTTTTTCCAGATTCCTGATTTTCATGTCGCCTTCATAGTCTTCAAAAAGCGATCCCTGATAGGCGTTGCGGCCAGTGACATTCAAAGCCACCAGACACACCTGTCTGTAGACATCTTTCTCAGAATGATTCTGAAGGAACTTAGCGACCAGTTCCTTGCCGATTTTCTCACCTGAATCAGTCGGAGTGAAGAAAGTTGCTTTCAGTCCATATCCCGTATGATCCTTATATCCGATGTACATAAGGAAAGTGTTGGCGACTGAATCACAGAGATAAAGTCTGTCCGACAGTTCAATAGCCATATCCCTGATTACAACTGGCATTTCACTGGGATAATAATCTCGAAGGAGTACCTGACCGGCAGAAAGAGAATGTTCGTTTGACACATATCTTTCCTGAAGGAGGGCATCGTCATATCCTAAAGAATGGTAGTAGATTTCCTCACCGATGACACCGAGCTTTCTCTTCAGGTATTCAGGATCAGAGAGAGCGATGTCGCCGACTGAGTAGAAACCTAAATTGTTGAGTCTCTTCTCCAGTCTTGATCCTATTCCCCACATCTTGCTCAGAGGTGAGACGGGCCAGAGATGAACAGGAATATCAGAATAATCCCAGCTGGCAAGGAAATCGGGACGATGCTTGGCTTCAATATCCATGGCAGCCTTAGCCATGAAGAGATTCTTTCCGATGCCGGCTGTGACAGTAAGACCGGTCTTGTCTCTGATGGTATTGATGATTTTCTTTGCATAGCTGATTGGATTATCACCATTCCTCTTCAAGTAACAGCTGACATCCAGAAACGATTCATCAATAGAATAGACAAAGAGATCTTCTTCCGACACAAAGTCCATGTAGATGGAATTGATCTTGGCGCTGATATCCAAGTAACGCTGCATACTGGGTCTGGCAATGATGAGGTCAGGTATATCCTTAGGGACTTCGAAGAGACGACAGCGTGATTTGACTCCGTATTTCTGTTTGATATAAGGAGAAGCAGCTAAAACGATAGTGCCGTCACCTCTTGATTCATCAGCGACCACCAAGGGGGTCAAAAAAGGATCAAGTCCTCTGTCAATGCATTCGACAGAGGCATAAAAGGATTTTAAATCGATGGCTAATATATCGCGGTCATTTCTCTTCATAGCATTTGCATTATAGGGTATGCCGGTACTCCTTTTAAGGACTAATAAGCAACTTTATAAAGACTGCTCTGTTTGGATAGAGCTCTTTTTCCTTACAGTCAGTGGCAAAGTGGAAAACCACGATAACTGTAAAGCGGAGATTAAATTATTTTCCTTGACTTTTTCTGTCATTGATACAGGTGTTAAAAGTGTCAAAAGATCTTATCAATAGTCTTATTTTTTGCTCGAATATCAGCTGTTTAAGCTTCTTTTCAGACAAAGAACAAGAAAACCCGTCTTTGATTCAAAGGCGGGTTTCACTATCTTGAATAAATATTCTGATTTTACTTCTTCTTAAGAGCTTCTTTGAAATCGATCTTTCTCTCTTTAAGTATCTCAATGTACTTTTTATAGATGAAATCGGAAGCTTTCTCGATGCCCATCTTCTCAGTATCGACGAAGATATCGATCATCGCTCTCATCTTGTCATCAATGGCAAAGGCGGTCTTATCTTCCTGAAGACGAGAAGCGATCTTATCAGGAGCATCACCTCTCTGAGCCATACGGTCATGTCTGGTCTTCTCATAGGCGAGCATATAGAAGAGAACGATATTGGGATCGTTCAAGCCTCTGTAGGTCTTAGCGCCGTTAAGTTCGACAGCCATGCATTTATCGACTCTGACTTCATCTCTTGAAGTTCCATAGTAGTGTCCATTATAAAATACAGTCTCGATAAAATAGTCTTCGTTCTTCAGGCGAAGGAATTCATCTTCGCTGACAAAGTGATAATCCACATCATTCTTCTCTCCGATACGGATGGGACGAGTGGTATGAGTGATTACTTTTCGAATTCCATAATGCTTTTGAAGAAAAAGACAGGCAGCAGTCTTACCAGATGCAGATGGACCCGTAAGAATAATCATGATATGCTCCTTCTAAATAATATGAGATAGTTTACTTAAATAATAAGTATATTTCAACCTAAAACAGCCCATTTACAATCTTAATTATATCTAGGGGGTCATCTATGATGCGTTTAGGCTTCATTTTATACGTTTCAAGGAATTGACGGCTCTTATAGCCCCAGCTGACAGAATAGATATCTTCGATTCCAAGATTGTAGGCTGTAAGTATATCAGTACCGGAATCGCCAAAATAGGCGCATCTCTTATAATCAAGGTTATACTCCCTGACGCCTTCTTTAAAGGCTTCAGGGTCAGGTTTGACCTTTCCGTCTAAGGGAATTCCGATAATCTTGTCAAAATAGCCTTTGCCAAAACACTTGTCGGCAACTTCATTGGCCATCTTCACAGGTTTATTGGTATCGATGAAAAGAAAGATATTGTTTTTCTTAGCATAATCTAGGGCAGAAACGAGGTTTTCATAAGGAAAAGTATGATCGGTGCAGTGACTTAGATAATACTGATAATAATCGTCAAAGACTTTCTTAGTAAAACTGAGTTTGTCAGTTCCAAGAGCGCGTTCTATAAGCTTGACTGATCCGTCTCCGATATAGGAACGACACTGCTCTAAAGTAATCAGAGGAAGGCCATTTAATTTAAGAGAATAATTAACGCCATCACATAAATCTCCTAGAGAATCAACGATTGTTCCATCCATATCAAAGATAAAAGCCTGGTGTTTTTCAGTCATAAAACGCCTCCTCTTCAACGTTAAAATGATACCACAAAAAGGTCTTCGTTTTTTTATCCTTTTTTCAAAGTGAAAACAAAGACCGAAAAACGAACAAAAATTCGCTGCTTTTTTCAACTGACTTTTTTAATAAAACTTTTATTGTTTATAATAAGTTTGTTCACCTAGTAAATTACTTTATAAACTAAAATCTTGCTAAATATTCAGTCAGTGAACTATAAATTTTCAATACCCGCTTTCAAAAACGAACTTCACGTCGAAAAAAATATTGCAAAAAAGTATTGAATTATTTTAAAAAACCTCTATATTTTAATCGTGAAAAACAGGAGGGTTCCATGATGCAAAACACAAAAGAAAACAATACTAAATACATCATTGAGCTGAAGAACGTCACCAAGATCTACGACGGCAACACGGTCATCGACAAGATGAACCTGAAAATTTCCAAAGGAGAGTTTGTAACTATCCTTGGCCCGTCAGGTTGTGGTAAGTCTACTACTTTACGAATGATTGCCGGTTTCGAAACGCCTGACTCAGGCGACATTCTCCTTAACGGACGGGATATTACTCCTGTTCCTCCTTACAAAAGACCTATCAACACTGTCTTCCAACACTATGCCCTCTTCCCGAATCTCGATGTTTATGACAACGTAGCCTTCGGTCT
>DHDT01000004.1:120228-120393 GCA_002399505.1 Caryophanales bacterium UBA4869
AAACAAGAAGATTCCCGTTCCTGTCAAAGACAAGGACGGAAACCCAGTTTTCAAAATCGACAAGAAACAGGTCAACTATCTCAAATCACAGATCAAGCGTATAAGAAACGACAAGATCATAAGCGAAGAAGAAAAGGATACTCGTCTGCAGGACCTTGATTCTAA